>JBDRIZ010000045.1:0-6451 GCA_043815525.1 Candidatus Woesearchaeota archaeon | reverse complement strand
TGCTGTGAGGCAGCCTGTGCTTGGGACAGTCAGCGTGTACGGAACATATTCTGATAAATTCTTTGTTGCTGATTCAGTCGGGATTTATGACTACAACCAACTGAAATATTTTGCCTCCTTAATTGGGCTTTTGATTGTGCTTTACTATATATACAAAGACTGGATGCCTGCAAGGGTAGGTGGCAAGAATGCCTGACTGGCTCTCGCATGTCCTGTTTGCGCTTATCCTGTGCCTGGTTTTTGGAATGAAAAGAAAAAGCTTTGTCCTTGTTGGCGCAATAATTCCAGACTTGGTTGGGAAGTGGCAGAATGTTATGCTGCTTTTCAATTTTGACTTAAGCGAGGCTTACAAGCTGCTTTTTCCTTTCCACACTCCTCTTGGAAGCATCTTGGTCCTTGGGATTATTGGCCTTGCCGTTAATAGGGCTGATGTTTTTTCTCTTGGGCTTTTGGGCGTTGCCTCTCATTTCTTTCTTGATAGCCTTACTTATCACACCATGTTCGGCCAGTCATTGCTGTTTTTTCCGTTCAGTTGGAGAAATTTTGAGATAGGAATTGTTGGAATTGACGGCTGGTATTATGTGCTGATTGCTTTGTCAGTTACCTACCTTGTTTTATGCGTACTGAGGTTATTGAGGCCAAAAGCTTTTTAACTTTCAGGCTCATAACGATAATATGCAAAAGAGAAAGGAGCGTTACAGCTGTAAAATTCAGCCAGAAGCATTGGAAGGTATGCAGCATAACTGCAGCAAATTCTTTTTAACCGAATCTGACCGGGATTTTGTGAATTCTTTAGTATCCTTCCAAAATGGCTTTTTGGAAGAGCTGCAGGGCTGCAGGTACAAGAAAGGACATGTTCTCCTCAATGATTACATGGCCAGGGTGCTAGACAAGATTCGAAAGCATTGCCACTACCGAATGACCCACGATGAAGTAAGGTACAGCTTTGGTCATGAAATGCTTTCTGTTAAAGAAATATCCAATGTCATTCCGTATCTTCTGTCTAAAAACTGGAAGGATAAGGATGCTGCCAAAGATAATGCTCCTACCCACTTTCTCAGTGATTTAACGGTTGAAATGACAGATAATTTACTTAGTGCAAAGCAAATATACAAGCTTGAGAGGCTGATGTACCGTGCATCAAAGACAGGCGTCGATTGCTGGATGTTTGCTCCGAATGATTCTGATGCCCATGTTTCCGCCAGAATGCTGATTAACCATATAACAAAAAATCGGTTGGTTGACGAACCTGTCGATAACCAACAGGTAATGCAGGTTTGCATGGAACATTTTGGTCCAAGAAAGGACTTTTGTAAATCTGCAATTGATACTACGAAAGGTCTTGTTGATGCAGATACGCAGAATAGACTTGAAGGCACCATAAACAAACTTGCCGCATATTTTAGATGGATACATCCTGAGTCAGACATAGCAGCTGGCTTGTATTGCGTTGTCCCGATAAAACATGTGATTGTGCTAAAATACTAAAGGAACTCCTTATCGAACTTTTTTAGAGGCAACGAGTTGAGCACATCTTTCTTCTCGCACCAGGCCCTTCTTGCTGTTGCTATCCCAAAGCGCATGTTATCCATTGTTTCTTTGGTGTGCGAGTCTGTGTTTATCAGCATCCTTATGCCGTGCTCGATTGCCGCTCTTGTGTTTGTGTCGCTTAGGTCAAGCCTGCTCGGATGGCTGTTTATCTCCAGGAATTTTCCGGTCTCCCTTGCTTTCTCAAATACTTTTTCAAGGTCAAGGTCGTATCCAGGCCTTTTGTCTATCAGCCTTCCTGTCGGGTGTGCAAGCATCCTGACATGCTTGTTTTCCAGTGCTTTGCATATCCTGTTTGTCATCTTTTCCCTTGTGTTTTTGAACCCTGAATGTATTGCAGCGATTACGTAATCGACTTTTTCCAGTGCTTTGTCTTTCATGTCCAGATTGCCGTCATCCTTGATATTCACTTCAAGGCCATGGAGTATCCTGATTCCTGTCTTTTTCTCTGCCTGCCTTATCTCTATTTGCTGCTCGAGCACTCTTTTTTCGTTAAGAGAATTTGCAACAGCCATGCTTCCTGCGTGGTCAGTTATTCCAATGTATTCATATCCAAGGTTCTTGGCTTTTTCTGTCATTTCCTCTATGGTGTTCAGTCCGTCGCTCCAGTTTGTGTGAATCTGCAGGTCACCTTTTATGGCATCATATCCGACAAGTTTTGGAAGCTTGCCCTGCTGGCTTGCCTCGACTTCTCCCCTGTTTTCCCGAAGTTCAGGCTCTATGTAGTTCATCCCAAGCCTGTTGTATATTCCTTCTTCTGTCTTTCCTGCAATGCTTTTTCTTTTGTCAAACAGTCCGTACTCACTCAGCTTCAGCCCTTTTGAGACAGCTATCCTTCTCAACGCAATATTGTGCTCTTTTGATCCTGTAAAGTAGTTGAGTCCAGAGCCCCAGCTTTTTTCCTCAATTATTCTCAAGTCGACTTGCAGGCCGTTTTTCATCCTGGCAGAGCACTTTGTGTCACCCTTTGCGCTTACTTTTTCAACCTCTTTCAGTCCTGCAAAACTTTCTACGAGTTCAGCTCTTTTCCTGCTTGTCGCAAGTATGTCAATGTCGCCTATTGTGTCGGCCATCCTTCTCAGGCTTCCTGCGACAGCTATCCTGTCTGCGTGCTGCCTTAGCTCTGCCACTATCTTGTCTGATATTGCGACTGCGTCTCCCAGGAGGTACCTCTGCTTGCTCTTTTTTTGGAATTCCAGGTTCTCAAGTATTTCCCTCTCTGTTTTTTCTCCAAGTCCTTCCAGGCTTCTTATTTTCTGCTTTTTTGCTGCGTCTTCGAGCTCGCTGATATTTGTGATTTTGAGCTTTTCGTACAGGAGCTTGACTTTCTTTGGCCCGATCCCAGGAACTGACATAAGGCCTTCCACGTCTATTGGCACTTGTTTTTTCAGCTCATCGAGGTATTTTAGGTGTCCTGTCTCCATAAGTTCAGTTATTTTCTCTGCTATTGCCTTTCCAACTCCCTCGATTTCCTGCAGTTTTCCTTGCTTTGCAAGGCTTTCAATTCTTTCTGACATGAATTCTATCTGTCTTGCTGCATTCCTGTATGCACTTGGCTTGAATTCCACTCCCTGTACCTCAAGAATGTCCGCTATCTCGTATAGAACTTTTGCGACTTCAGAATTTTCCATTGTTAAGAGCTGCCAGCATCGGACTAGCAGGATATTGTGGTGTGTATATCACACTCTTTTTAATTCTTGCTGGCGATTCATCAAAGAAAATTGACCGCGTCAAATAGATTGGTGGTATGCTCGCTTCGATTTTCTTGTTCTCATTTTCCACTTGAGAGTAAATTGAACCACCAGTGAAACACAGTGGTGGAAAATGCGATCTTAATTCGCCAATTAACCAAACAGTTGAAGGGGCAATAAGAGAAACCAAAACATTTATATACTATTTAGTAGTAACAAACAACATGACTGATACAACTGGACATACCCTAACGCAAGGTGCAAAAGACCTAAAGGGATTATCCTATTCAGGTGCAGATACTTTAATGCATTTAGTCCAATACTCAAGTCTTGCTTCAAAGATTGTAATCTTACCTCACTGTATGCAAAGGGATATTCTTGATATAAGATATAAAAATGCTAAAAAAATTTTGGAGCGTGATCTTACTGCAGGACCAATCCTCGAAGGAATTCTCGAGCAAATGATGTCACAGTTTACTGAAGAATCTCTAATTAAAGAATTTGTGGATAAATCACTTTCCCCTGTTAGGGAGTACAATCAAATTCTAAGGGAATATGCAGGACATCTTAAGAATGAATAATGGTCTTTCTTCCTTTATTGAACTTCGTTCTTGATATTATTTGTCATTTGCAGACTTTTCCAAACAAAATCCGCCAGAACTCCGCAGTCTTACCAAAAACATGCGGAGATGATCTGGTATTATCCTAAATGCAGGATTGCTAAAGCTTATTTCTTGGCATTGTCCATCAATGACTACCTTTAGCACTTCTTTGACCTTGTCAAGAACCACAATATCCTATGGACAGTGGTTCTTGAGCATGCTCAGAAATGTACAATTTTTTTGATAATCATAGAAAATTTCTGACATATCCGCAAGAGGCTTTCCATACTTCGGAATCCAAATGATTTGATAAATAATGTTGTGCCTGCAATCGAGATATCCTCAGTGTTGCGATTTTGATCTCAATCTTATGGACTTCTCGATTATGTCCTTCCAGTCATTGCGACCATTCTCTTTTACGTAACGCATCTGCATCGCTTGCAGCTCGCTTGATGTGTACTGTAAGAGACGCAGAATTGTCTCTAAAGGATCTGTGTTCGGGTTCTTGTGGTATTCAAGCAGTATTTGATATCCTTCTTCGATGTTCATCTCATTCCCCGAATTGCTGCAAGCCTTATCATGTGAGTTACCTGCTCTTCTGTCACCTGTCCTATGAGCCTTGCCTTGTCTTGCACTGGAATGACTCTTACCCCTTGTTTTTGCATCTGGTACAGGCACTTAAAGCAGTCATCCTTTTGGCTTACAGGCTTTGCTGCCACCATCACATCCTTTACTTTTGCCATGTCTTGTGCTGGTGCAGGCACTTTTGCTGCGAGGTTTAAGTCCATGCCATAGTACTTGGACCCTGTCTTGACTATGCCGCTGCACATCTCTCTCTCGCAGTCAGCAATGAATTCTGCGATGGTTTGTGTTGGGTCTATTAACCTTGCCGGCTTCATGACATCTGACACCCTGATTTTTGAGAGTCTTTCTTTGACTATCACTTGCTCGTATCCTGTTTTTGCCAGGAACACAAGGAATGCTCCAAGCAATATGTACCACAGCCCTATACCCCCTCCAAGGGCGCCCAAGAATCCGGTGATTATCAGGAAGAACCCGAATATCTGTCCTGCTGTGCTTGCTATCTTCGTTGCTTTTATTATGTCTTTATAGTATATCCAGAGCACTGACCTCAAGACTCTTCCGCCGTCAAGTGGGTATCCTGGTATCATGTTGAATGCAGCGAGTATAAGGTTGATTTTGAAAAGGTAGTCAAATATTGCTGTGAGCCCTGCTCCAAGGTTTGCTGTGTACAAGGCATAGAAGACAATTCCTATGGCGACGCTCATGATTGGTCCTGCGATTGATATCTTGAGTTCAGTCTTTGGCCCGTGCTCGTCAGGGCTTACCTGTGCTACTCCTCCGAAAAAGAATAGTGTTATGTTCTCTACATGCATCCTGTTTCTTTTTGATACTATGCTGTGGCTTAGCTCGTGCAATAGCACTGAGGCGAACAGCAGCAGCGCTGCTGCTATGCCAAGCACCCAGCTTGTCATAACTCCGAATTTGTAGGTTGCCGGAAAATAGTCTGTCGAGAGCGACCATGCGAGTAGCACGAATATGAACAGCCAGGTCATATGCACATAGATGTTTATCCCGGCAATCCTTCCTATCTTGTATGAGTAGTTCATTTTCTTTTACTTATCTCTCGCTTTTTAAAACTGTTTTGGTTCAAAGTGGTGTGTTGCAGTATTTGCACTTGTTGTCATCAAGGTTGTTTTCAATTACATGGTATCCTTTTCTTCTGATGAGCAGTTTTTCGCAATTATGGCAATAGGTGTTCTCGTCTTCTTCTGTGTTTCCGAGATATACATAGCAAAGCCCTTCCTCTTTTCCTATCTGTCTTGCCTTGTGAAGTATTGCCTCTGGTGTTGGCGTAGTGCCCTGCATCTTGTGCCTCGGATAGAACCTTGATATGTGCCAGGGTATTTTCTTGTCTATTGATGCTATGAATTTTGCCATTTTTTTGAGCTCTGACTCCTTATCATTGTGTCCTGGAACAACCAAAGTGGTGATTTCTATGTGCACCCCTTTTTGGTGATATTCCCTTATTGCTTCAAGCACTGGTTTGAGTCTTGCTCCGCATAGTTTTTTGTAGTAGCTTTCTGTGAATGATTTGAGGTCAATATTTGCTGCGTCAAGGTATGGCGCGATTGCGCCTATTGCCTCTGTTGTGATGAAGCCGTTTGTCACAAACACGTTTTTTAGCCTTTTTTGTCTTGCAATCCTCGCTATATCATAGCAGTACTCAAAGAATACTGTGGGCTCTGTGTATGTGTATGATATGCTTTGGCAGCTGTTTTGTATTGCCTCTGTCACGACCTCTTCAGGTGCGAGGTTTGTGCCTATGATTCTTCCTTCTTTTGGCATCTGGCTTATGTCTGAGTTCTGGCAGAAACTGCACTTCATGTTGCAGCCCACGCATGCTATGGAGTATGACTGCGTTCCAGGCAGGAAATGGTATAGTGGCTTTTTTTCTATTGGGTCTACTGCTGTCGCAACAGGCTTTCCGTATGTCAGTGCGTATAGTGTTCCTTTCTGGTTTTCCCGAACTCCGCATATTCCTCTGCTGCCCTCAGCAATCATGCAGTTGTGAGGGCAGAGCCTGCA
>JBDRIZ010000044.1:0-3716 GCA_043815525.1 Candidatus Woesearchaeota archaeon | reverse complement strand
TGGTTGGTGTTTTCTCTTTGAAGATGAAGGAAAAGCTGTTGAAAAAACTGCTCATCATACTCGTCGCTTTCTCAGCCGGTGCTTTATTAAGCGGCGCATTCCTGCATCTCATGGAGGAGTCTCTTGACAAGATAGCTGCCTCTACTGCTTTTGCGTTTCTGCTTGCAGGTTTTGTTATCTTCTTCCTTGTCGAGCGTTTCCTTCACTGGCACCACTGCCATGACGGCAAGTGCGATGTCCATCCCTTCTCGTACCTTATTCTCTTTGGCGACGCTGTCCATAACTTCATTGACGGCGTTGTTATCGCCGCAAGCTTCCTTGTGAGCGTTCCTTTTGGTTTTGTGACTGCTGCTCTAATCATTGCGCACGAGCTTCCGCAGGAGCTTGGCAACTTTGGTGTCTTGGTTTATGGGGGATTCAGCAAAGGTAAGGCTATTGTGTACAGTTTTATTGCCCAACTGACAAGTGTCGTTGGAGGGGTTGTCGGATATTTCCTGGCAAGCTCTGTTGAGGGAATACTTCCTTACATCCTGCCTGCTGCTGCAGGAGGCTTTGTCTACATCGCAGCTTCAGACCTCATCCCTGAGCTTCACAAGGAGCCAAGACTCAAGAAATCGATGGTCTCTTTTGGACTTTTTGTTTTGGGCATATTGTTTGTCTGGGCTATCAAGTTCTTCTTTGAGCACTAGAACGGCAGCTCTTTCCATTTGTACTGCTTTGTGAATATGAAGCTCTCCCAGTCTTTGATCATCTTTGAGAATCTTGTCTTGACTGAATGGGATATTGAGTCAAGGTCCTCTGCGTCTTTTGCCCAGAATGCAATCTTTATGTCATATTTGCCTGTGATTTTCTCTACAGAGACTATGCTCTTGTGTTCCATCAAATGCTTGAAGAACGCGTCCCAGTCCTGTTGTGTATAGTTCCAGGTAGCTATCATTATGACAGCGTAGATGTTGTACCCAAGTTTGTGCTTGTTGATCCTCACTATGAATTTCTCAATCACTCCGCTTTTCATCATCTTGTTAATCCTGTACCTGGTTGTCTCGTGAGAAAGGCTTACTCTTTTTGCAAGCTCCAGAACAGGGATGCGCCCCTCCTCTTCCAGGACCTTGATTATCTCTATGTCCTTCTTGTCTATCTTGAAATTTCCAGAAAATTTATCACTTTTTTTCATATTTTTTATGATATTTAAGTTATTATTATATAAAATTTGCTATTAATTACGTAAATATGAATAATAATCAGGATATTGAAAAATGAGGGCGGTTGTAATCGGGAAATGGCAGATTGTGCACAATGGCCACACGGACTTGTTCATGCAGCTTGCATCAATTGGCGGCCTTGAGAAGCTGCTTGTTGGCATAGGTGTCGGTAACAAGTATGGGCCAAACATCTTTTCATGGCAGGAAGTGCTGCAGATGCTTGAGCCAGTGGTAAAACAAACAGATATGGAATATGTTATTAAGGCTGTACCTGACGTGCCAGACTATGAGGTAAACGTGCGACATATTTTTGAGTATACTGACTGTTCAGATATATTGGTTGTGTCTGGCAATCCTTACCTTCTCAAGAACTTCAGCGATTATCATATCTTCATGCCTAATGTTGTGAATGATATTTCAGCAACACAGTTAAGACAAAAGATTGCTAATGGCGAGGATTGGCAAAAGTATGTTCCAAATACAACCATTGATTTCCTTGCCAAGGATGACCGTATCGACAGGATTGTATCCTATGAAAGACCAATACCCCTGTATGTCAATCTTCAGGTCACAAATAGGTGTAATATGGGTTGCAGGTTTTGCTTTCTTGGAGAACACCCTGATGGTGTGTTGCCAGACCTGCCGACAGAGACAATCCAGCATATGATAGACAAGGTTGCTGCTGGCGGAGCAAGGATAATAAACTACACTGGAGGCGAGCCTTTGCTCAGGCCAGACATAACAGAAATTATCAGGTATGGTAAAGAAAAAGGTCTTAAGACAATTCTTTCGACAAACGGAATCCTATTGAAGAACAAAATGCAGGGGTTATGTGAATATCTTGATTGGATTTGCCTTCCGCTCGATGGATATGACTCTGAAAGTCATGATATGGTCCGCGGCCGTAAGGGTCATTTCTATGAAATAACTCGATTATTACATGATTTGCGTGACTGCAATTGCAGTATCAAGATTAACACAATGGTCTGCAAGAAAAACCTGGCCAACATTCAGGATATTGGCAGTCTTTTGGATAAGCATTCTGTTGGGAAATGGAAGCTCTTCCAGTTCTCTGCAAGAGGCAAGGCAGAAAAGTTGAGGCAGGAGTATGAAATATCTGATCATGAATTCCTTTCCACGAAAAGCCTGCTCGGAGTGCACAAATTTGATGTGATTTACTCATCCAACGAGCTCAGGGATAACTCCTACTTCCTTGTTGAAGCAGATGGAAAGGCCTATTGTCCTGTTGGCAGCAACTACCTTTATATTGGTAATCTTATTAGCGATCCATTGCACACATTTAGCAAGCCTCACTTGTTGAGCGTCAATAAGAACATCAGGAATGCTGAATTATCGTATGGGGTGTCAAAATGAAAGTGTTGAAGTTCCGGAGTGGGAAAGAGGCAGAGGACAGAATCATGGTGCCTGATAAGGATTATGTGTCGGTGAGACATGTGTTTCCCAAGAATCTTGTTGTTGGATTGCACTTTCATCCATATGCATATGAGTGGGCGATTATGGATAAAGGTGGTTACGAATTCTCTGTGGATTTTCAAAAAAGTATTATAAAGCCGAATGGCTCTGCTCTGGTGGTTTGTCTTCCACCTGCAAGAGTGCATGGATTGAAATGTTTGGAGGATGTAACCTATGATGTTTTAAGGAGTGTACCTGACGCAATTGTTAACCTCAATAGTCTTCTTCAAAGTCGGTCGTCCATCAGGCCAAAAATCAGTAATCATGGCAAGGTCTGGCATCTGTATGATGCGCCTAGTGTCAGCGTGTATTTTGTGGAGTTGGTAGGTGGCGAAATGCACAAGCATCCAAATACTTCGCAAATGTATAGAATAAAGGGTGGCAGCGCCGAGCTTGTGGCTGATGAAGAGATTTTTCAAGTCAGGAAGGGTGATGTTATTGACATACCTAAGAACTTCTGCTACATGCTCACTCCAAGAAGTGGCAAGCCCTTGGAATCATTGATTCTTACCTATCCAAAGTATGACCCAACAGATTACAGGAAGGTTAGGCAGTGAATCCGCACAGATTCAATAAGAAACAATCCCATGGCTTTTTGATTAGAACTCATCAAGTCTTTTCTGCAATTTCTGCTCAACAACGTTGCAGTACGACATCCAGCTCTTCCTGAATATATTACTGTATTTCTTGTGATTTTTCTTTAGGAACTCACAGGTCACTGGGTCTGACGGGTAACCGCTTCCTATTGGCTCGTTTATTGTCGCCTGGATTTTTTTAATCTCTGCATCTCTTGTGACCTTTGCAAGTATTGATGCTGCGCTCACTGCAGGATATTTCTCGTCTGCCTTGTGCTCTGCCACGATCTCTGTTTCTTTTTTTAGAAGTTTTGCCAAGTATTGCTTGAATCTCTCTGTGTTGTTGCTTGGGCAGTCAATGAACACCTTCTCTGGTTTTAGCTCATTTATTATCTCTGCTGCTTTCCTTGCTTCTAGCCAGTTCAGGTTGAGCCCGTCTTTGCCATTCACTGCATTGTCTATTTCG
>JBDRIZ010000043.1:0-8869 GCA_043815525.1 Candidatus Woesearchaeota archaeon | reverse complement strand
GCTGTTGACCAATTGCGCCGGTACGTCGAGAAAGTCAAGGCAAGCAAGGGCCTTGAAAAAGTCAGGGGCATCCTTGCTGCTCCAAGCATCAGTACAAACGCGCAAATGATGCTCCAGGATTTCGGATTCTCCTTTGTCAGCATAAAGCCTCCAAGATATCTTGAGAAATACGGCAGAAGCCAGACGTCGCTGTCAAATTACTAGGGATCGTGGATTATATTCTCCTCTATACAAATGTTTAAAATGCTGATTGCGTTTCATTTTCCCATGCCAGAATATGCTTTTAATTTAGTGATTCCGGCAGTTTTCAGGTCCATAGCATGGCAGGATTTTCATAAGAGTGTATTATCACGAGGTAGGGGGCTTGACTTCCTTGTGGAATTTCTGCAGCAGACAGTTGATGGTATTGGCGGACCGCTTTGTTCTGGTCCCACAAACAATTATAATCAGCACGTCTCGTTTGCAGGCCTTCATTCACATTATTTCAGATATTTGTGTCATCAACCAGACAAATCCGATCGCAGCGTCTGGAATCTGTCAAACAATATCCTGAGATACTTGAAGAATATGCAGGCCGGAACTGAATTTATTCTTTTATCTGAGGGCAGGGATGCTGCTGGATTTTTGGGGCTCCTTCAATTTCCTCCTGATGATGAATTCGGCGTTTATAATGTCTTTCCGTAATTCTGCGCCACAACCACAAGGTCGAAGATGTTAACAATGCCGTCCTTGTTCGCATCAGCCTTGCTGTCAAATCCAGGAGTTGAGGAATTCTTGCCGTAGTTCTGCGCGACCAGGACCAGGTCAAAGATGTTGACTGTTCCATCACAGTTCAAGTCTCCAGAAATGCACTGTTGCTGCGATTGACACGTACCGATGCAGCAAGCTGTACAATCACTTGCAGTTTTCGTGCTTCCACTGCACGTCTGTCCTGATGTACAGCAGTTGCCACCTTGCTGAAAGCAAGTCTGCTGGGAAGTCTGGCAGGTTCCGATGCAGCAGCTTGCGCAGTCGCTTGCTGATGTCGTGGCTCCGCTGCACACCTGTCCAGTCTGGCAGCAAGTGCCTCCAAGCTCAGCGCACTTTTTCGCAGTTGTGGTCGAGCAGACGCCTCCTTCATACCTCACTTTTGCTGGTATGTTGCCTGCCATTAGGTTAAGGTCAGGACCGATTGCAGGCCACGCAAGGTCGCTGCACCACCAGGAAGGCTTTGATGGCAGATAAAGACTGGTTGGCAAGGTTTTGCTTGCATCCCCTCCTTGGCATCCTGGTTCCCCACTCCCATCACAGTACTTAACAGAATTGGAGTAATAGTCGTAATTGGCATGACGCAGGACTGTCTCTCTGGGACGATTATCATTGAACATGCCATTGATGTATATGGGTTTTGATGAAGGTATGTCTGATGGAGCGTTAATTTCGTATCTGTCATTAAACCCGCTTGTGCCAAGGACATTTCCAACAATATTCATGAAATTATTTTTTGACCCAAGACCAAAAGCTGCTGTCTGCATTGTCCCAGGATTCCAGGTGATAAGTGGATGTTTTCCCAAAAATTGGTTTCTGAAGAACGTGTTGTGAGAGTTACTTCCCCAGATGAAATCAGAGGCAAAACATACCATGATGTTACCCTCATATAGATTATATGAAGTATGGGCGCCATGAGCCAATGCATCAGGCCAGAACCATGAATCCAGTTCCCGGTCTTTGTGGACATCATACAAGTAGTTGTAAGACACAACATTGCCTGAAGCGCCCCACATAAGCATTGGTCCATCTGAGGTATCATAGAATATATTGTTCTCAATTAAGCAGCTTGAGCTGTAACCCAATTGCAGACCATAACAGGTATCTGAGTTTTCTGTGTCCAAGCATCTTTCTATATAACTGTCTCTTATCTCTATTCTGTAGTTATCTAGGCGTATGTCAATGCCTCTTTTGCCACAGGTGTCTATCTTGATATTTTTTGCCCAGCAGTTTTCAGCGCTGTAAAAATTAAGATTAACCCTACCTGACGTACCGCCTGATGCGCTGTTTTTAATCGTCAAATCCTCAACTCCTGCAAATTTTGTGGTTGGTTGTAGCTTCTGTATCTGAGGGTCTTTGCTGCTTGCAGAGTCAAAAAAGAGCGCTGGTGTTATATCTAATGTATTACCGTTTTTCGCTGTAACCTTGACTACCTGTGCTCTCACTCTGTTGCCGTTGTCCCGACTGCACCAACCACAAGCTCCTTCGTATCCTATTTGTGTTACGGGAATAATAGCATCGTTTAGCTCATCGATTCTAATCAAGTCTCCAACTGATATTGTGCTGGAGCTGGCTACTACAATCTGGTTGGACCCTTTATTGTACCCTGATTGAATGTTGATACCAGCAGCCTCAGTGTATCCGCTTCCTATCCTGACAATCGGATCGATATTAGAGTTTGACAGAATAATGGTTTTGTCCATTCCTGCACCGCGCAGAGTCCTGCTTGCGGGAATCACTATCGTTTTTGTGACTGTATAGGTTCCTTCGTTCATATATACAACCTGTCCGGTAGGACAATTATTAAGGGCTGTTTGTATATTGTCTCCTGGATTTAATGTCTGGCAAATTGCTGTTCTGATGGGAATGCCCCCTTCCACTCCAACAGTTCCCTGCCAATCAATCCTCCTTTCTGGAGGTATTATTGCAGCATGTGCCTGGGGAATAAAGGTGCAGTTAAGCAGGACTACTGAAAGTAAGAATAACACTACAGTTTTCATGCACTCATCTTTGTATTCTTGAGTTTGTGACACTTAAATCACCATGGCAAATCCACATTTCTTGTCAATCTCCTTCTTTCTACAATCATTTTCCTGGATATATAAATTCACTGCCTCAAGTTATTTATGCCTTGGTCGCAGGTTAAGTCTATCAATCTTATAGAGAAATCCTTATCCTCGATTGGGGCATGATAGGTTAGTTAGTGGGCTGGAGCTTGCTTACTTTAGTCTTTGTTTTGTCAGCGTTCTTGAGATCTCCCTCCGGGTTGCCAGCCAGTATCACTTCCTGACCTATCGGAATGCCCTCGGCCTTAAGGATTTCAAGTATGTTTGCTCTTGTCCTTAAGTCATTCTCAAAGAAATCTCTGGTTAAGGTGAATATACTTTTCATTGCAGAAGAAAACAAGTTTGCTCCCTGTAAAGACTATTTAATTACGAAAAGGCTAGTCAGTCTCTCTCTTCTTCTTCATCTTTTTTGTTATGTCGATGTTCCCGCCGCACTCAGCGCACTTCAGCCTTAGGGTGTCCACCCCCTCTATCTTCTTTCTCTTGAAAGGAACTTCTGTTTCTCCAGCAAATCCGCATGCTGGGCATATGTACTTCACGCTTGCAGTCAGGGTCTCTTCGTATTCCTGCTTTTCCAGCGTGTGTTTGCATTCAGGGCACTGGTACTCTTTTGCACGTATCTTCACCTTGCCTTTGCTGTCGACAGGCTTTCCCATAAGCGCTTTTGCGCACTTCGGGCACTTCTGCTTCATGACCCATGCTGTGGCTTTGCCGTTTCCTATTGTCCTGTTTGTGAAGTACACGCACTCATCAATGCCCTTTGGTTCTATTAGTGTCATGTCCCTGTTTGGTTTGTTTTGTTTGTTTCTGGCAGCCACTCCTTGTCTGCTGCGTAGCTAACCATCCCTGCAATGTTCTTTCCAAGCTGCACCACCCATCGAAGGAACTTTGATGCAAATCCTGTCCTGTCGTCTGCCTTGCCAAAGTCATAGTCGTAAGCCACCTTTATTATGTAGGCTCCTACAACGAGAAATATTACCACAACCCAGAACAGTTTGCTCATAGTCTTTTCACCTCGATGCTTATTGCAGGCTCGAGGACTCTTATGTACTTAGGACAGATTGTGTACTCATATTTATTCCTTTCGCAGTACTCTATCAGCTTGTCTTTTTCCTCTTCCACTCTGTATCCGACAACCACATTAATTCCTTTTTTCTCCCTGTGTATTATGTCATATTCTTTCAGGTCTTTCTTTATTTTGCTGCATATCCTGTAGAAGTACTCAAGCCTGCTTGCTGCGTTGCCCAGCTTTTGGTATAGCTCCTGTTCGCTTCCGCTGAATTGTTCATTGCCCTTGTGGCGCTTGTGCAGCTCCTCTGTCTTGAAGGTTATGAATCCTCCACTGCCCAGGTCAACTGGCTTCCACTTGCCAAAGCTTCCAACCATTATGTGCGCATTTCTGCCGTCGCACAGCTTCTTGTCCCCAATGCAGCCTGTCACATCCATTATTACAAGTCCTGCTCTTTGGAATATCTCCCCTATTGGCTGCTCTGCGAAGTAGCCTGCTGGGTTGCAGTAGATGATTGCGCCTTTTTTGACATGCTCTGGGATGATAACCCCCCTGTCTGTCTTCAAGTCCGCTGTCTCTATTCCAAGCATTTTCGCATATCTCCTGTATGTGAGCCATCCTGCCTGGTCAGGTATCTGTATGGTGCCTTTTGCATGGTGTAGCGCTGCAAGTATTGCCTTGTCTCCGCTTGAGGTCAATTCAACGTGTTTGTGTCCTGTCAGCTCCTGCAGCATGGATGTTGGGTCATGCATAAAAGTCTGTGAAGTTGTATGCCAATATAAATCTATCAGACGCAAATTATATATAATACGTTTGTGCATTGGCACCTATGCGAAGGTCGCAGGTCACGCTTTTTCTTATTCTGGCTTTTGTTATTGTCGTAGGTGCATTTTTTGTTGTAAGCCTTAGGTCAGGCTCCTCTGATGCCAATATCAGGCCTGTGCTCGAGGCTCCTGCTGAGCTTCAGCCCCTGAAGAGCTTTGTCGAGGCATGCCTGTCGTCAACATTGAAAGATGCTGTCTCTTTTGTTTCCTTGCAGGGTGGTTTCTATGACACCCCTCTTCCTTCTGCTCAGTTCATGTTCGCAAGGATTCCTTACTACTGGGACTATGGTTATGGAGAGCATGTTCCTGCAAAGGAGACTGTCGAGTCTCAGATCTCTCTTTATGTCTCTGAGCTGCTCCCAATATGCCTTGATGACTTTGCAACTTTCAAAAACCTTGGTTTTCAGGTTGACTGCAGTGACCCTGTGGTTGTTGCGGTCGTGTCTGAAAAGTCTGTTTTTTGCGACATCCAGATGCTTGTGAGGATTTCAAAAGATTCTTTTTCCTTTAGTGTGAATGAGTTTTCTGCAAGCGTTGATTCCATACTGTCAGACATGCATGGCCACGCGAGCGACATCACCGATGCTATCTCCTCCAAGCCAGGCTTCCTGCCCCTTTCCCACATGGTGGTTCTTGGCATAAAGAATGGTTTTACAATCGAGGTCCTCTACCAGGAAAACGGATCTGTGATTATGTCACTTATTGATGACAGGGAGAGGCTTCCGCAAATCTATGCTTTCGCAGTCAACTACAGCTGGTATCTTGGCGATTCCGGCTCTGTCAGCATACTGCCTATTCCTGACCAGACAGCTGCTGCTGATTATGTCTTTGGCTATGATGTTGATGCTGTGCCAGAAAAAGTCACCTTTTATGACTACACTGGCCTTTTTGACATTAATGACTCTACAGGGCTTGTTGAGTTTGTGCCTGGCCAGGATGATTCTGGGTTGCACAGGATTATTATCAAGGCCAGGAATGACAAGGGCAGGCAGGACTCAAGGATTATGAATCTGCATATCACTGCTGAAAACAAGGCTCCTGTGGTGCAGCCGATATCAAACAAGTTTTTGGCAGTGGGTGAAGGTCTTTCGTACCAGGTGCAGGCATTTGACGATGACGCATTGTTCTATTCTGCTGACACAGACCTTGCTGATTTCACAATAGGCCTCTCAACAGGGCTGATCAGCTACAATGCCGCTGATGCAGGAACCCACAGCGTGACAGTGATTGTTGTCGACATCAAGGGCTCTGTTGCAACAGAGACTTTTGAGGTGACTGTTCATGAATAGGAAGCTTGTGTACTCGATTTTTATTGTGGTGCTTTCAATTATTGGGATTGCGCAGTACAATGAGGAATACGACATTTATCCATGTAACTACAGTGACTACATTTCGTATAGCGACGCGAGTTTCTATTCTGATTCTGACCCTTCGCTCTGGCGCCCGGAGTATGTCCAGTATGAGTATGTCAACGCTTCAAATATTCCTGAATTGAGCAGCGACCATCTGCAGTATGCTGTCACAAACGGAAAGCTTAACGAGGCCCAGTACAGCGCCATAACATCAGAGCAGGCAAGCAGCCTAATCTCTGATTTCAGAAGCGACCAGTTCAAAAAGCTGTCGGAGTCAGCTGTTCAGGGCTTGTCTGAGGCAGATGCAAAAGCTTACTATAGCCAAAGGTTTGAGGAAACAGAGTTTTACCATCCCAGTAATGATAATGAGTTTCTGCTTCTTTCAAAGATTAGCGCTTATGGAGGCTTTGACATGGATTCAATGAAAGGCCGTGATGACGTGAGTTTCGGCACGACCCCAGATGGCCAGACCTACTTTGTGAGTTCAGGTTTTGGCTTCGCTTATCTTGAGCACCCCCACAATGTCAGCTATACTGATAATGGTTTGCTGGTGGGAGAGATTACCTTGTATGATGGCTATGTCAAGGCTAATGACAAGGGATACCTTTTTGGGCCAAATTCCATGTGGAGCACTGCTGGTGGAAAGTTCACATCCAGCGGCGAGACCCTCTACTGCCAGAATTGCGAGAGCGTTCCAGCAGGCCATGGCACTGTCGTGAACAAGCGACAGGATGCAGATGTTAATGAATTGGGCATAAGCACAGATGGAGGGTTCAATTACAGGGAGTCCTACGACCTGCAAGAGATTCCAGGAGAACAGCTTCACGAGCGACGCAGTCCAGAGTTCATGCTGGAAGCTGATGCGTTGGGCATTTATTCTTATGGCGAGTTCCCTTATAGCCAAGAAAAGAGGCGCATAATAGTATCAACATATGGCGGTGCTGGTGAATTCACTATGTATGCACAGAACACTAATGGTTATTGGGAAGCTGGCTCTCGTTCAGATATGCCTGCAGTTGACGTCACTGGGATGGGCTTTGCCGACTGGGGCCTTGCACACCCTGTTGTGCTACTCAGCACTGATCCTGAAAATAGCCAGGCTGCGAAAGCGTATGAGGGAATCCAAGGCAATGGATTTTTTGCTGCAGCTGCTCGTGGTGCAAGCCAAAAAGAGCTGGGAAATGTTATTGAAGAGTATGAGCGCGCAAGGCAGCAGACTGGAATAGGCAAAGCGACATTCAGGGATTATCCTGTGAATGATGGCAACATTAATATTATCAGGAAGTATTATGTTCCATAGGCATTCTCCTGGTTGTCTGAGAGCAAAAATGATCTACTATGACCAAATCGCCAGGGGTTATGACAAGCTTCATGGGGCTGAGCAGTCTGCAAAGCTGGCCATAATCAAGGAGCGCCTGATTCCGAGGATGAAAGACAGGCTGCTTGATGTCGGCTGCGGCACAGGGATCTCATCGGAATTTTCGTGTTTTGTTGTGGGTCTGGACCCGAGTTTTAAGCTTCTGAAGCGCTCAAAAGCCCTAAGGGTATGTGGTGTTGCAGAGCACCTTCCCTTCAGGGACAAAGCTTTTGATTTTGTTGTTTCAGTTACTGCTGTGCATAATTTCAGCGATGTTAGGGCAGGCCTTCTTGAGATTGACCGTGTCGGAACCTGCCAGTTTGCCATCAGTGTTCTTGCCAAATCAAGAAAAAGAAAATCAGTCGAAATCTTGGTGGAAAAGATTTTCAGCCAGAAGCTAAAGGTTTCTGAAAGGCATGACATAATCTTTTTTTGCGCAAAAAGGTTTATATAGTCAGTCTGCAGAAAACGAATTTATATGAGTTATAAAGATGGTGTGACAGTCGTCTTTTTGTTTTGCTTAATCGCTGCGACTGCGTATGCAAGCACAGGGATGCTTGCCAGTAATAATCCAAGCACAGGACAGCTTCCTGATAAGTGTGCTGCTTGCACTGATGGCCCTTTCGGTCTTTGCGCAAAAGAGGACTGCCTGTCCCAGGATGATTGTGGTTTCAGGCGCGTGTTTTGGAAGTATGGCAGGTGCTATTTGAAGAGCGCTCCCCAAGGTCAGAAGGGTTGTGACACCTTCTGCTACGGCAGGTCTGTAAAGTGCGTCAAAGATAATTATCAGATTTGCGCAGACCCTGATTTTGACGGTTGCAACGATTGGATTGATGTTTATGACAGCAATGGCCAGCTTGTGCTTTGCAGGAAAAAAGCTGCTCAGGTTGATTGTCCAGCTGCTGGAGGAGAGTGCCTGGCTCAAAGCAGTTGTTCCAAATGTTATTCTGGTGCTTCGTGCGGTTCTGGACAGTGCTGCTGCCTTGAGAAGCAGGCTGTTTGCGTGAACAAGTGCGGTGACGGCATATGTGACCAGGTCGTGTGCACAGGAACAGATTGCCCGTGCGCAGAGACTGCAAGCATCTGTCCGCAGGACTGCCAGCCTGCCGGAGCTTATTGCGGCAACAACCTTGTTGAGGCTGGAGAGGCATGCGATGGCTCAGACCTTGCTGGAAGAAGTTGCACTGGATTTGGCAGTTTCACAGGCGGCACTCTGATGTGCGTAAACTGCGAGTTTGATACTGGCCTTTGCACTAGCCAGCAGGGTGGCAATAGTCCAGCCATCACAATTGTCCCAGCTACAGCCAATCCTGAATTAGGCTCAAAACTCAGTGTTGACATCCAGCTCAATGGTATGCAGGACATTTCTGGATTGGAAGTCAGTTTGAATTATGATGCCTCAAGACTCAGGTATGAGGTAACGACTGCAGGAAGCTTCTTTGACTTCTGCCCGATCACCCCTGTTAGCCAGGATGGTGTTGTGACAAAACTTGCGTGTGCTGCCACCTCGCCAA
>JBDRIZ010000042.1:0-12753 GCA_043815525.1 Candidatus Woesearchaeota archaeon | reverse complement strand
TTCCAAGAGGTCTGAGAGCTTTTCGCTTTCTGTTGCGTATGGGAACTGCACGAATATGTCTACGTCGTATATTCCTCTAAGCCATGTTCCTTTTGCCATGGATCCGCCAAGTATTGCTCTTGGGCGTTTCAGCATGCTGTTCAGTTTCTTGAGAAAGCAGTCTATCTCTGAATGGACCGTTTTTTCCTCAGCTTTTGTTGGGACGATTTGTGCCAGGATTTCCCTGTAGATCTTCAGCATGTATCTTGCCTAATGAGCAGTTTATTAAAAACTTTTGCACAAAGAAAGTCTTAGGATCATGGTTTGAGATGGCGTTTTGGGAAATAGGTCACGTAGAACATGTAAGCCCCAACCAGTGCTATTGCCATGCTGCTCATGATGATGTATACGGTAAGAGGTTTTACCAGCAGCAAGTTGGATATTCCTAATAGGGCGACAATGATTGAGAGGTATTTCCATTCGAAACGCACTTCAAATTCACCAAAAGAGGTGTTTACTAGCTTGTCTTTATCTGCTCCGTGCCTTCCCCCAGGGTATTTCATTTCAAACTCTTGCACTTTTGATATCTCTACTTCAGGAAAACTTGTGCTTGAATGCCCGCAGCGATTGCAGACAAAAGACTCCGGCAGGCCTAGTGAGGGTGATAGAGGGTCAGACTTGTCAGTTTGTATGTCCAATGATTTGCACCTTGGGCAAACTTGCACATATTCTGGTGACTTCTTTTTTACTCTTCTTTTCATGATCTTTTATTGGAGCATCTCAATTTATACATTTTGTGTATGAGCGGATGTGAAAGCCCCTGTTGTGGTTGTCCCAGCAGCAAGGTCCAGATGCACTAATCTCCATTGCGCGGAAATTAGTTGGCTTTAGCCAACTTGCTGAAATAAGAAATCCTTCTTCTGTTGTGCAGGATGATTCTTGCGAGTACTTGGTTTAGTTGTGCTAGTGGTCGTAGCTTCATGAGCAGCCGGTTTTTTCTCTTGAAACTTGAGTGGAAGCTCTCGCAGTGGCTTCTTTGGTGGTATTCAGTAAGCCAGGTCATCACATCATAGTATAATTCTAAGTACATTGTTTTCCAGGCAAGACTTCCGTTCAAATTGTTGTCTCTTCTGGGAAAAATGTAGGGAATCATCTTTAGTTCAGCAATCTGCTGAACCAACTTTCTGTTATTGAATCCAGCATCAAGCCTTAGGCTGTTTCCTTCCACTTGTGTGATAAGCTGGCTCATCACTTCGTGCTCGTTTCGGTTTCCGAGCTCGAAGGCTTGGACAATCTCTCGGGAATCGATTATGCTTACCATGTATGAGGCATACTTTTTTGCTGCCTCATAATTCTGCTTTCGGCTTTTCTCAAGCCCTGAGCCGTCCCCGCAAAGCCTGCCGTCCGACTCCTTTGTGGAAACAAAGACTTGGCGGAGTATGCGAGAAACATCCAACCGGTCATAGGCTTCGCCTATGACTCGATCATCCAATTGTTCGCTGATACCTACATACGGTCCAAGCACCTTAAGCCATCCCTGGCTGGTTCGCTCAACAAAACCCAGGGCCTCGCAGATAAGCACTGCTTTTACGAGAGTTCTTGGGTTGGTAAGAGGCCTCCCAACCCTCCCACTCCTATCAAGGCAATCACATGCATCAACTGATTCCTTGATAAAGTCTAGGACGTCAGAAGCCTCTTCAACCTGGGAAAGAGTGTATTCAAGCCAAAAGATTTCTCTTGGCTCTTCACTCTCGTAGAAGTCTTTCTCTCGGAGCAAAGGAACCATCTGCCTAAACTCACAGTTTGGAAGTCGTGCCATAAAATCACCCGGTTTTCTGGACGAACAATAAATAAATGTAGTGCCTATAAATTTTATGCAATATAGTTTCATAAAATTTATAAATAGTAGTGCCTACAAAGAAAAAAAATGGTGTACCTAAGAGCGAAATCATTCAAAACAAAACAAGAAAAAAAACCAAGAACATACTATTACCTCGTAGAAGCAAAAAGAATAAACGGAAAAGTACAACAAAAAGTCATCAGGTACATAGGAACTGCAGATACAATCTTCCAAGACTACACAAAGCTAGACAAACTCACCAAACAAAAAAACTAATAATTTCCGCGCAAACTCCTGCATTAACAAAAATATTTAAAGAGCACAGGAATACCAACAAACCAGCGGGTCCGTGGTCTAGTGGCTCAACGTAGATGTACGTTGACAACATCAGTCCTCTTGTTGAGTATGGTTGCCTACGGCAAAAGGGATGAATTGTCAGCATCTCGCTCCACAGATGACGCAACCCTCACACGGTTGAGGTCAAGGGTTCAATTCAACGCAAATGCAAAAAAACTTCATGCTTTTTTTGCACAACCTTGGGTTTTTGTTGTGCATGTGGACAAAATCAGACCACCTGCGGTTGCCTGAGCTGGACGCCAGCATTATGCTGCAGCCTGAACGCATTTGACGTTGTGGAAGTCCCTTCGGACCCATCATTTCTTAACTAATAGTAGAAGTCATGATTGTGCTTGCGATAAAGTTGAACACTATCATGACAGACAATGCCACAAAAGCATAGATGAGAGTGCTCCTTATAAGATTGGTTCCGAGCAGGTATCTCTCGTTCAACCTATCCTCGCCATTTTCTATTCCGTTACTCAAAATCGTCAGAACATATATTATCTGGACAACGTAGAGGCCGACAACAAGCTGGAAATAATAAGTGGGAACGCCGTCACCAAAAAACTGGGCCATGCCAGCAGCCTGGGAACCTGCCTCACCTCCAATCTGGCGCATCTGCGTACCAAGCTTACTGATAATATTCGTTATCATAGAGGTTATTCCTATCACGATTCCAGATATCACAGGAGTGAGAAAGCTTATCTGGGACTTCATGGAAGAGATGATATCTGCCATCAGGTCCTTTAGCCTCTCGTTAACCTTGTGGATCTCCTTTATGTACCTGGAGATATTAAGCAAAGCCTGCGCAGCTATAATGGGGCCCTTCCTCACGCTTTGGGTCAAGACCTTCATCGAGCTGGAGATAATCCTGCTTGGAAACAATACAACAGCGCCAACACGCGAGTCAAAAATTGCGTCAGTCACCCCCATACCAAGATTGTTTATGTTAGTGTGCACTACCTGGAAGAAATTTCCGGAAATTGTGCCCTGCATCAGATCAGCAACCTTGCCAAAAGCAATCTCAGCAGGAATGTTATCGCCCAACCTATTTCCCAACTGGAACAAGGCAGAGGCAAACTCCTCCTCAAGCTTTTTTGCCTGCTCCCTAATCTTAATCACGTTATGAGACTTCAGCCTGTAGAACACCCCGATGCCCAAGCCAAAGCTCAAAGGTATAAAAAGACTAAGAATCGAAGCGCCCAGGCCATAGGGCCCCATAATCTTCCCAGCATGCACATTACTCTCCCTGTAGCCCAACAGCTCAAAAGAAGTACTGGTGTTAGTTGCGCCAAAGCCAACCTCAAACCGCTCGTTCACAGTGACATCGAATGAAGGATTCAACCAATGCAGCGCTATCGGGCTGAAACCGATGATGAAAAGGAGTGTGCCGAAGAGAAAAGCAAGAAAAAAAGGAGGAATCTGTATTTGTGCACCAAACAAGCCAACAATGACGTTGCGGTATTTCTTTAGCTCAGGGTTCTCCTCGGAAATGTCAGTGTCTCCATAGCCGGTAGGCCTGCTCGAAAGGATGGTTCGGCCCATGTAATACACCCCTATAGGCAATAGAACATTGTACAGCACAGCCACATGATACCAGCGCACAGTCTCCATGAAACTGAATATCAAAGGGAGTATGACAAGGCCGAGAATCGGCAGGATAATTCCCAGCATATGCAACATTGTTATCGGATTCTTCAGGTTCTGCGCGTAGTGCAACATTTTCTCATAAGTCTCGTCAAGGATAACATCAAGGGACTTGTCGAGAAGGCTTAGGCGACGCTCCTCAAGACCCTCATAAAGACTGGACTCAACAAGATGGAACGCCTCAATGAACTCGAGGTTCCACTTCCTCCATGTCTCGAGATACTCCTCAAGGCTCTCGCGCACAGACTCGTACATTCCAGCCTCGACATCCCAGAGAACTTTTTTCAAGTCCAGGCTCAAGGGAGGAGCAAGGTGGTCTGAAGCGAACTCGATTGCTTTCTCAAGATTAGAGGTGTGCCTCATGTAAGTCACAACATAGAAAATGCATAAAACCATCTGGTTACTGGCCTTCATCCTCCAAGAGGCAGCAAAGTATTCAGGAAGCTTTGTGAAAGGAACCATCAAAACAAGCCCCACAATAACAAAAAAGAAGGTGAAGAACATGCTCTGGAAGATAAGGTAGCCGAGAAGCGAGCCAAAGACAATCATGATAAGAGGGTAGAGAATAGCAAAGCTTACGGTGCCAGTAGGAGTAACATTCAGATGGCAGATATTAATCGATTCCTGCAACACCTTCGCGCGCTTGGGATCTGGCTTAATTTTCAGGATTTTCTCAGCCTGATTGCAGAGCCGCTCATACAAAGACAATGAATTAGGCAGGTTCTCAAACTTAAACTGCTGGTACTCCCTGCTCTCTATAGGCTTTGGCTCTGCAGCTGCACCGAGCTGCTTTTCTAGCCTTCTCTTGTACTTGTTCAACAGATCCTCTTCAGACCTTGCCATTTTACTCCAGATTCGCTTTCTTCACAGAACGGTTCAGCCAATTCCTCCAATTGAAAAGCACACGCTTGGTGTCCAGGACGCCAAATTCCTCACGAATCTCCTTGCTTATTCGGTGGAACTGGTCGTTGCACTGAATCACAAATTTTGCCTCAAGAAGATCAGGCATGTGCAGTTTGTTTGCAGTCTCGACAAGCATCTGCTTCAATTGAGCCCTAAGCAGGATATTTTCCCAAACAGCATCCCAGTTGCCAGCCCATTCCTTGACATTACCTGCAATGGCCTTCAAGATCTCGGACTCTCCATTGAGCAAGTCCTTTGTGGGTTCGAGCTGGTCAGTCTTGGAATCATACTTGAATAGGTCTATGAAACCATTTTCAGCCATTGGATCATCCTGCCAACGCTTTCGTACCTCTGTTATTTGCGTGACACGCCTCCAGCGGTGCAAGCCGTCGGCGCTCTTGATAGGATTTGCGACCACAATTATGTCTGTTGCCTTGAAGCTTGTCCGGGGAACATTCAGGTCGTTAACCACCCTATCATACACTCCGTAAGGGCTGTCACCATGGATTGTGCCAGCGACCACATTAGCCAAGGCTCCAACACGCATAGCCTCGTACAAAGCCTTTGCCTCAGTTGAGCGAACCTCACCAACAATGAGGCAGGAATCACCCATCCTGAGAGTCGTCCTAATGCCCTCGTCTGCAGGGACCTCTGCGCTGCTCCTCGACAGAGCAGACGCAACCTTCAGGGACTGAATGTTGTAGCCGAGCTTTCGCAACTGGGATGTGGGAAGCTCAAGGGTGTCCTCAATTGTTATCATCCTGTACTTGCGCATTATCTCGATAAGCAAGCTGCTCAAGAGCGATGTCTTGCCTGCTGACCTTGTGCCTGCAACAAGCAGAGTGCGTGAACCGTCTACTATAAAGCTCAAAACACCAGATGCAAGATGTGATATCATGCGGTTATTTATGAACAAAGGAAGAGTCCAAGGCCTGTCCCTGTGGCGGCGCAATGCATATGCAAGGCCTGAGGGGTTCAAGGGATTAGAGACAATGCAGACTCTGGCATTTGCGCCTGGAAGCAAGAGCTCTGTATCAAGAATGGGATTCGCCTCATCCAAAGGCCTGCCAGAAATCATCCTCATCTTTGAAGCCCAACTCTCTGCATCAGTAACAGTCGGCAAAATGTTGGTCTTGCAGTCATCATAGTCCGAATGAACAATAAAAATCGGGATTTGGCCCATCGGGCTGTTTATTGTGATATCCTGCACCTTGTCGTCCTGCAATAATATCTCGACCAAGCCAAAGCCAACAGTGTAGCGAATAAGAATCTCTGTAAGCTCATCAAGCTCTGAATCCCGAAGCCTAATGCCCTTTTGCTCAGAAAGCTCATCCAATAAGTCAGAACCAACAGAGGAAAAGACATGGCGCATCCTGTCAGGATCGACAAACTCAGCCCTGCTTGGCTTGTGCTCTGCGAGGATTTTTCTCGCAACATCCAAAAGCTCATATTTCTCCTCGCTCAGCTTGAACTCGGGAGGCAGCACATGGTAGAGGACCTGAGTGGTATCAGGCAAGGCAAAAATCGTCACCTCAGAGCCCTGCACGATATATGCGTCAAGCTCCTCACCCTCAAGAGGATAGGATGCCATAAGCTTTGTGTACATGAAGTCTGGCTTGATGGTTGCAGAGAATATGCGCCTGTAGACAGTACGGTCACCTGGCTGGTGGCCAGCAAGATAAGGGGATGCGAGCTGCACAAGCTTTGTCTTGCCAAGGACATTTATCAGGTAGGTCACAACCGAAAGATACTTTTGCTGAACAGGGCGGTATGCAGGGTCAAGCGATTCCAACTCAATCTTTTCCCTGCGATGAATTCTGCGCAACTCAACATAGGCCCCGATTGGATCATTCTTCAATAGGAAGTATATTATGTTCTGGATTTCCTGATAGCGTGAGTCCCTCGCCATTTGAGGGATATTATGAGCAATATTCTGGTAGCTTACAATCTTCTGGCGAACAAGCTTGGTGTGGAGCTTTGCAATCTCAAAAAGCATATCGGTCTGGGCAAAATCATACTCATAGTCCCTCTTTTGGCTGAAGACAATCTTTGTCACAGCGCCTGCTTCGCTAAGCTTCTCTATAGTCCTTGCCATGCACAAAGCATTATCCTCAATGCTTGGAATCCTGGTGCACTCAGCGCAGTTAATCCGCAGGATCTGGTCTTCACCCTGGCGGATGAGCTCATAACCGCAGGCCTTTTCATCTTTGAACATGTTTTACCTTCCTCTCCTGCCTCAAGTTAGCCAAGGCAAGCTCAATCAGATGAGACTTGTTCCTGTAACGGCTCCTGTCAAGAAGCTCCCTGTTTATCCAATCGGACAGGTCCTCATCAATAGTCGCGCTAATTGGCTTTTTCATTAAGCAGCACACATATTATATAATGCACTATATATAGTTTGCGATATAAAATATATTTTATCATATAATTGCCCTTCAATGATTCGGTGCAAAAGGATGCAAACGCAAATTTATTATACTGCAAACATGATAGTGCACTACCATGAACAGCATCGGCGCTGAGGAGCAAAAAAAGGGGCTTTTTGGCCATGAGAAAAAGAAAGACTCAAGTCCGGACATTCTTGCAGAAGTCAACATGATAGGAAGAAGGCTTCGGGTGCTTGAGGAGCAGCACACTAACCTGAGAAGAAAGATGCAGGTTACAGACCAGAACATGCTCAGCTACAACAAGAAGAACATTACTGAGATAAGGACTGTCAACATGGAGATTAACGAGCTAAGAAGGACAATAGAAGATGTCCAGAGCAACATTCTGCTAATAATAAAGGAGCTAAGGCTGTGCGCAAAAAAAGAAGAGGTCAACGTACTGCAAAAGTACATAAACATGTGGGAGCCGGTCAACTTTGTAACAAGACTGGAGGTTGAAAGGATTGTTGAAGACAGCTTGCACAAGCGAGATAGGTAAAGAAACCAACTCTCAGGAACTGAATTTCCGCGTCTTCTCATGGATTCGCGAAAAAAAAAATCCCAACAAATTTGAAGCGCAAAACCAGAAGAGCACAGCGAAAGGTTTAAATATCGTCCTCGAGACTTGAAAGCATATGGCACTCTTCGGGAAAAAGAAAGAACCGGATGCTGCCACGCCAATGGCTGCCACACTTCCAGTGGACCAGGTGATGGGAATGAGGCAGCAGGGATTCTCGAACGACCAGATAATACAGACATTGCAGAGAGATGGCTTTAACTCCACTCAGATATTTGACGCAATGAACCAGGCGGATATGTATGCAACAGGAGCACCACAATACTCTCAGCAGGAAACGCCTGGACAGCCTGCAATGGGACAGATGCAAGACCAGATGCAGAATCCCATGCAATATGACCCAGGATACCAACAGCAGCCCTATCCCCAGTTCGGCGGAGAGAGGGAAAGGATTGAAGAGATGGCAGAGACCATCATAGATGAGAAATGGGACGAGCTTCTCAAGAACATCAACAAGATAATCGAGTGGAAGGACAAAACAGAGCAGAGAATCAGCAAAGTCGAACAGGAGATAAAAGACACAAAAGACAGCTTTGACAAGCTGCACCGGGCACTCATAGGAAAGATTTCTGAATACGACCAGAACATACTAAATGTCGGAACTGAGATAAAGGCAATGGAAAGGGTGTTCCAGAAAATCCTTCCGACATTCACAGAAAACGTTGCAGAATTGTCCAGGATAACAAGGAACGTGAAGAGGCCTGGGTCTAGTGGTGTTAAGTAGAACCATCAAATTATTCTCGTTCCAATCAACTCGTAAGAATTGAAGGGAGGGGTCCTCTTCTCACAGAGTTTCTTAAACATGCCAAGCAGCAAAGGGTGATTGATATGAAGCTTGCAGTTCTCCCAGAACTCCTTCAGATGGTTTGGGTTCTTGGGATTTTCGTATTCCAGCGCCTGCATTGCCATCTCGAGCTTGTCAATCTGCTTTAAGAGCATTGCCTCCTTCGTCTTTTGGCAGGCATATTCCATCCAAATGCTATACATTTCGTCACCCATCGGGGTGATGGCTGATAACTCCTTTAGCGCCAAGGCTTCCTTCTTTAGCTTGTCTTTACGGTGGTCGATATCCACACACTTGCCATGCTCTGCGACAATATCACCAGTGAGAGTCTCTGAGAGATCATGGATGAGGGCCATCTTTATCAGTCTAGAAGAATCACAACCAAGGTCCTCTGCGAGCATGTAGGCAAGGATTGTAGTTCGAAATGAGTGTTCTGCAATACTCTCGACGTTTATCAGACCATGATGCAGCCAGCCTGTCCTTGGAATCTTCTTCAAAGTACCTGCGAGGTCTGTGAATCTGATTGGATCGAGTTTTTTAGCCTTCATCTTGTTCATATAACTACTGTTCAGTTACTACTATTATATATAGATTTTGGTTCAGAATCCAGATGAGATTGTACCTACATTGCAGTCATTCTTTGAACTGTAAAGAGCGCGACAAGCAGTATCAGCACCATGCCCAACACCTTGGGATGAGTTATCGTCGCCCAGAAAGCAGACTGCTGATTGGCAGCAGCGACCTGATCAGAACTTGCATTCACAACCTGGGAAGCAGAAGAAGGGACACCTATGCCTCCTTTCTCAGACATCACGCTTGTAAGGCTGCCAAGTCCAATAATCAGGGAAATTGAAAGAATCCACAGGATAATGCTGCGGTTTCCCTTCATCGCTCCGAAAATGTCTTCCTTTTTGGCACCAAAAATCATGTACGCGATTGACAAGAAAATAAGGAAAAAAAAGAACAGCACAAACCACGGAGCCATGCGCTCGATGGTCATGCGGACAGTGTCGCTGAAAAGAACCATTACTGCAGCAAGGAAAGCAATCATAGCATCAATGCCCTTCTTGTCTCCAAAGACCTTTATGGAGTTCAGCACAGCATAGACCACAACAAAAACCAAAAGAAAGGGAAAAATGGCACCGAACTTGGCCAAAAGGCCGAAATCCAAAGGGGTTGCCATCTAACCTTTACCCTTGAAAAAATCTCCGATATCGCTTAACATTTTCATCCTCGGACCTTCCTTCTTCTCATCCTTTGTTATGAACCATATTATTATTCCAAAGACGAGAATCACAATCACCAACGCCTGGGTCTGAGAGTCCTCAAGCCACCACAGCCACCTCGGCCAGGTGATCCACCAGCCAGAAGCATGGCCAAAAATCGCAATGATGAAAATCAAGGCTGCTATTGCGACAATACCGGAAATCCTGCTGCCCCCAGGCCAGCTAACGTCGCCTCCCATCAAGCCAATCAGTATGAGGAACATGACAATAGCAATAATGACTATCGAGACGTTCGGCAAGGCCTTGTTCACAATCTCAACAGGATCAGAATTACCAGGATATGTGCCCATGATATGAGGCACCACAAAGAGCAATGCGATAACCATGGCAACAATCGTGTTCCAGTTACGCTTCTCCTTTCCAAGAACATTTGTCTTCTGGAGTATTGCAAAGATAATCGTGAAGACCAACAGGAAAGGAAGCAGAACATCAGACAGTCCCCACTCCTCAATGTTACGCAATGCATCCACAAAATATTGAGCCATTTTCTAACACCTCATTCCTTTTTCGCAGCCTGACTAACCTTAGGTTCATGGATAATGAACCAAACCAAACCAATGACAACAGCCATCAAGATGATTGAAGCAACAAAAGTGCTTGCGAAATTCTCATACACATAACGCAGGATGAACTCAAGCCAGGGCTCTCCAGACTCAGTCTTTATAGCATAAAGGAAAATGGCAACAATGCCGACAAACATGATAACCATGAACATGGAGCGCCATCTGCCCTCAAGAAAAGTGCCCTCACCTTCCTTCCAAAAAGATCCCACAAGTATAAGGAACAATACTGAGAGCAAAAGCAAAAGCACCATCCACGAAGAGACAGTAGTGATTATCTCAACGAGACTGGCAGATGCAATAACAAAGAATGATATAACAAATGACACCATTGCATTCATGTTCTTCCTTGTGACCTTCTTGCCAGAGACCTCTTCCTGGCCAAAAACCTTGGTCTTCTCAAGAATCGCAAAGATAATAGTGAAGACCAGCAAGAAAGGAAGAATAACGTCATAGACTCCAATCTTATCAAAAAATATAATTATCTCTCTGAAAGTACTTACCATAATTGGTCTTGAATTACAGAGGAGTATATATAAAACTTTCGATTAACTGCATACGAAGAATAGATTTAAATAAGAAGAGAATTCACCAAGAAAGATGATTGACAAAAAAGAGTTTGAAAGGATAAAAAAGGACCTGGCTGGTTTTGAAAAAAAAAGGGAAGAAGTCATCACAACATCGCGGAAAATCATAAGCGCATCAAAGACAGCAATATATGCAGTGCAAAGAGACGATTTAAAGGAAGCAGAAAAATCCCTGAAACAGATGAAAACGCTGATTAGAAGCCTTCCAAGGGAGGCCTATGACGCAAACATACAGAAAGTGGCAAAACAGGAGTATGTTGAGGCAGCATGCTTTTTCTCACTCGCAAAATCAGGCAAGATACCGACAGCAAAAGAGCTGCATGTGGATGACGAAGACTTCTTGGCAGGCCTATGCGACCTCACAGGAGAGGTTGTAAGAAAATCAGTCCTTGACTCGATAAAACAGAAGTATGAGACAGTCAGGAGAATGCACTCTTTCGTTGACGAGCTTTATGGCCTCATAATGCAGCTTGACCTGCGCAACGGAGAGCTTCGAAAGAAGAGCGACTCAATCAAGTGGAACCTAAAGAAGCTCGATGAATTGATGTACGATATTTCTCGGAAATAGAAATTCATTAGCGAAAACTATTAATACACTCCTAACAACCTAAAAGAGAATGAGATTGGTTCTTATTGCCATTGCTGGTGTCATTTTGTTGGCAGCTTGCTCAAATGAATCACAGATAACAGGAACAACAGTCAAGAACCCGATAATACAGCAGGATGACCAGGCAAAGAGCATATTATTCATAGTCGCGCAGCAAGATTTCAGGGACGAAGAGCTCAGGATCCCAAAAGAGATGTTTGATAGAGAAGGTCACACTGTGACTATCGCGTCGCCAAAAGGAGGGATTGCGACAGGAATGAAAGGCATGAGCATAGAGACAAGGAGCATCAAAGAGCTTGTGCCTGACAACTATGATATTGTGGCAGTTATCGGAGGTGCCGGAAGCCAGGCATTGGCAGACATAGCTGAAGTCACAAATTTTATCAAGAGCAGCCACATGAATGGAAAGGTGATTGGAGGGATTTGCCTGGGACCGATAACGCTTGCAAGAGCAGGAGTGTTGAAAGACAAACAGGCAACAGTATTCCTGAATGCAGACTCAATCCTGGCACTCGAAGAGGGGGGAGCGATAATAACAGCAGAAGAGGTAGTTGTTGACGGCAGGATTGTCACTGCGAACGGGCCCAAAGCATCAGAAAATTTTGCCAAAGCGCTATTGGAGGTTATAGAATGAAAGTCGGACTGATTGACATTGACTGGCTTGGACACGCATCCTTTAGGATAAGAGGATCAAAGACAGTGTACATAGACCCATTCAAGCTGCGCACAAGCGAGAAAGCAGACATAATACTCATAACACACGAGCACTTCGACCACTGCAGCCCGGAAGACATCAAGAAAATCAGGGCAGACAAGACTGTAGTGGTATGCCCAAGAGACTGCGCAGAAAAAATCGGAGGAGACGTAAAGACAATGCAGCCAGGAGACAGCGCAGAGATAATAGGCATAGGAATAGAGGCTGTGCACGCATACAACATAGGAAAAAGCTTCCACCCAAAAGAAAAAATGTGGAACGGCTATATCATAGAAATCGACAAGCAGCGCATATACCACGCAGGAGACACTGATGTGATACCTGAAATGGATGGAATAAAAGCAGACATAGCACTACTTCCTGTGGGCGGAACATACACAATGAATTACGGAGAGGCTGCAAATGCTGTTGACAAAATCAACCCAACATACGTTGTACCGATGCACTACGGCACAATAGTCGGCGCAAAAGAAGACGCAGAGAAGTTGAAATCAATCTGCGGA
>JBDRIZ010000041.1:0-3939 GCA_043815525.1 Candidatus Woesearchaeota archaeon | reverse complement strand
AGACTGCTATGTGGTTTCTGAGTGGCCGACTGTTGTCACCTCTGTCGCTCGTACGCGCGGCATCAGGACTTCGAGGTTTCTTGCCCAGACCTCTTTTCAGGCTCTCTTGAACGATTCCTGCGTTTACTTCTTTTATGATGGATATTGTGAGAGGCCTGTTATTTCTGCTTCGAGAGACTCTTGGTACACATGCACAAAGATCAGTGAGGCCTATCTGCTGACAAGGGTTGCTTGGTGGCAAGCTGAGTTTGATTCATATTCTCTGTATAGAATTGACAGCGCAGTCAGCTAGCTTGGATCTTATCCCAGAGATTACATTTTGGTAATTGATTTCAGAAAGTCTGTAAAAGTGATTGGCTTGAGTGCCGTTCCCTGCATTTTCATAACATATGCCAAGCGTTGCATAGACAAATGCCGCCAATCTTCTTTCAGGAACTTCTGGCAACAGGTTTGATGCATTCAAGGCGAATCCTAGTGCAATCTCATTTTCTGCCTTGCATAAGTATGCAAGCGCAAGCCCTGCATAGTCTCTTACAGGTTGTTCTTCAGCTAAGGTTCCGTGCGCGAATTCTGTTATTGACTCCGCAGTTTTTCCTTGCTGGAGCAGCAGCATTCCCATCTGGTAAAAAACAAGTATTTCCGGCTGCTTCTTTCTCGCAGTTTCATAGGATTTTTTTGCAATGTCCAGTGACCCTTGGCTGTAGTATGCCTGCCCCCGTAGTATGTATGCTTCTGGCCTGGCTGAATCTAATGATATTGCCTTGGAGGCGTAGTCAAGGCTTTTCCATGACAGGTCATTTTTTTGGTACAGCAAAGACATATGTGTGTACCATGAGTACCTATCTGTAAGAAACAGGTGTGCCTGGAAGTATGCGCATGTTAACAGAGCTGCTGAAACTAGTATTATTCCTATACATATCCTCATGAGGGTATTTTTCTTTCTATTGGTTGTTTTTGTCATTTTACCTTCGGCCTTCCTAGTAGCAGACAATTGCCTCACCGATTGCCTTTTGCGCTTGCTCCAATTGTTGCACTCGCTTGAAAATTGTTGCCTTATCAACTCTTCCTTCAAATTTGCTTGCCCGCGTTCCTGGCCTGTCGCTGTAGGCATGTATCACAACTGTGCCGAAACTCAGCCTTCGCAAAAGGTCTAAGGTTGCCTTAAAGTCTTTCTCAGTCTCTGTTGGGTACCCAACGATGAAGACCGTATCAATTTTTAGGTGGGGGGCTAGCTTCTTGATTTGCAGTATCTTTTTCTCCGCATCTGCTATTGTGTAGTTTCTGTTCATCAGTGTTACCAATCTGTCGCTGCCTGACTCAATTGGTATTTGAAATCCGCTGAATCTTTCAGGGTTTCTTAATATAACGTGCAGCAGACCCTTATGGTATTTACCTAACCAATAGGGATTCATTGTCCAGGATAATCTGCAGTCTCCCTTGACCTTGCTGAGTGACTCCAGTAGGTCGATGAAATCAGTTTGGATATCCTTGCCGTAACTGCCTCCATCATCAGCAACAAGGTGGACTCTTTTGTACCCTTGTCTTAATGCTTCATTGAATTCCTCCAGTATCTCTTTGACAGGCCTGCTTTTTGTTGTTCCAATAGCTCGCTTGATTGCGCAGTGGCTGCAGTTTCCAAGGCATCCAGAGGCTATCTCCAGTAGGTAGGTGTTTTTTTCCCTCGTTGGGTAGTTGTACTTGTTCCAGCTTGATCTGACAAGATCCTTTAGGCCATATATGTTAAGGATACTTGCAAGCTGCATCAACGTTTGCTTGCTTCCAATACTGTTTTGGAATCTCTGGAATTCCGTTGCCAGGCTTTGCACAAAGAACAGTGGTCTTGCTGCAGAAAAGTCCTTGTCAGGCAGCACCCCTCTTATGCTTGAGAAGTTCACTGGCCCCTTGATTATCTTGTCCAGGTTTTCAAGCTCTTTTACGCCCATAGCCTCGACATTCAGGCCTGCCAGTGTGTCAGGGTTAATTTTTGGAAGGCATCCTGTGACAATCAGTCTTGCCTTCTTGTTTTTTCGCCTGTAAAACCTTATTGCCCTCAAAGATATTTTTTCATGTTCTTGTGTGTTTGCGCATGTGGATATCACAAGAAGGTCTGCTTTGGAATAGTTCTTTGAGTATGATAATCCGTTTGATTGCATGTACAAATAGATTCTTCTGAGGTCTACTTTTCGCGGCTTGCATGCAGTGACCTGGCATAGGTGGAACGTTTTCATGTCTTACTCGTGCAACAAAGGTGGCGTGTTTATTACTTTTTTTATGTTCAGGAAAAGATAATTTGCGAGGGTGTTTGTTACGAGGTAGTCAGTGTAGAAAATTTTGTCGATTATTGCTTGTGGTAGTAATCTTATGACTGGTGACCTCCTTCTTATCTGTGCTGCCAATGCTTTTTTTACCAATTTCTCCCGTTTGGCAAGTCTGTGGTCATGAAGGTATCTAAAATCAAGGGCATAACTAAGCGCAGCCATCCTGGTGTCCTTGGGGACAATATTATAGGCTTGCCAGTTCTTATGCACCTCGCTTCCTCGATACAGCTTGAACTGCTGTGCATGCACCCACTCAATTTTGTTTAAGTTTTTCAATAGGAATTGAAGGGTCTTATGCAGCTCTTCTAAGGATGCTCCTGGAAACCCTGTGATAGTGAACACTGTTATGCTTATGCCAAGCTCATAACATTTTTGAAGCAGTCTCTCAAAGTGTTCCAGGTCAAATTGCTTGTTCATTAGCTTCAGGACTCTCTTGCTTGCTGATTCGAGGCTGCATTTCAGGCTTGTGCATCCGGATTCTTTCATGAGCTCCAGAGTTTTTTCTTCCAGTGTGTCAAGCCTGCAGTATGATTGCCAGGTTATTCCGGCGTTTTGTCTGATTAGTTCAGTGCATATCTCTTCCGCATGATTCGTGCTTACGTTTAGGCACTGGTTGATGAAGTAGAAGTGGTCACAATTGTATTTGGCTTTCAGAGCTCTCACTGCATCGACAACTTCTTTTGCTTTGTGCAGGGAAAAAGTTGTCTTGCTGGCGCAGAACGCGCAGTTGTACACGCAGCCACGGGAAGTCTCAACAAGCATCGGCGTAACAGGCTTTCCACTCACAAATCTTTGGTACTGCTGCAGATCAAGTCCGTCGTAATCAGGCACTATGTATTGTTTTGGTGCTTTGTGCTCTTGTATTAGGCCTCGCTTCCCGCTGTAAAGATACTCTATCAATTTTTCATGCACATTGTCTATTGTGCCCACTGCAAGGACATCGATTGCTGAAAAGTCATCAAATATTTTTTGAACATCCATTCCCAGGAAGCATGCTCCACCAAATACGACTTTTATCTTGTGCCTTTTCTTTGCTTCCTCTCCTATTAACAATGTCAGCGGCAATTGTGAGCTCCAGTGGACTGAGAATAGCAAGGTTTCATTTTTCCTTATTTTCATTATTGAAAGGATTTTTTGCAGCTCTTTTTTAACTGCATTATCCTCTTTCATTTGGGAGAAGTTCCTAAAATTGCCAGCCTTGAACACCTTCAGGTTGACGCAGAACCTGATGCTCTTTCTTGTGTTGTTGAGCTTCACTATTTCTGCATGCAGGTCAGTCTGTCTGATTTTGTTTTGACTCTGCAAGAAAGACTTAGCTGTTGCCATGCCTATGGGAAGATATAGGGGTGTGTTTGGCTCCGCAGGGGGAAAAACAAGCCTTAGCTCCATTCAGTTAGCCTTTGAGTGCAAAATAATAAATATTTGCATTTTATTGTTGATTGTTATGGACTTTTCGGTTGTAGTTATCACTTTCAACCGTGCAAGACAGCTTTCTCGCTGCGTTGGGTCTATTCTCGCGCAGAAATTCCGCGGTTCTTATGAGATAATTATTGTTGACGACGGCTCAACTGATGATACAAGGGAAGTTGGCCGGCACTTGCAAGAAATTGATGGCAGGGTG
>JBDRIZ010000040.1:0-4069 GCA_043815525.1 Candidatus Woesearchaeota archaeon | reverse complement strand
CACCACTTTGTATCCTGTAAACTCCAGCAGGTTTGAGATTGCTATGCCTATGCACATGTTTCTTGCATGCCCAACATGGACTGCCTTGTGGGTGTTTGCCTGGAAGAACTCCACCATCACAGTCTCTTCTTTTTTTGCTCCTCTTCCATACTGCTCCTTTTTTGACAGTATTATTGGTAGAATCTTTGCTGCAAGCTTTTGCTTGTCGCAAAAGAAGTTTACATACGCTCCGTTTGCCTCAATCTTCTTGATTTGCCCGTATGGTGCTAACTTTGTTGACAGTTCTTGCGCTATCTGGTTTGGGTTCTTCTTATGCTTTTTTGCCAGACCAAAGCATGCGAATGCTGCGTCTCCAAGCTTTCTGTCAGGAGGTGTGAGAAGTTCCACTTGCTCTCCTAGCTCTTTTTCCAGCAGCTCTTTTGCCTCCTGAGTGAATTGTTGCATGTAGGAAATGCTGAGAAGTCAGTATAAATAGGTTTCTACTCTTTCTCCTCTTCAGGCTCTTCTGCTTGCTGCTCTCCGCGCAGGAATCCCTCTTCCTCTGGTGCTATCTCGTCGTTCTCGAGCAGCTCCTCAGGGTCTTCCTCACTTTCTGCAAGCTTCTCATCCTTTGGTTTTTTTGCGTACATTGTGGGAATATCACAAGATTCCAAGTTTTAAATAATTTTTGGTTTGCAATATGCGCATTATTGTCGAGATTGACGGTCTAAGGAGAAAAGGTGGTTACTCTTACGCTACAAGGTTATGGTTGGAGAGATTCTATAAGAATGTCAAAAATAAGCGTAGAAATGTGGACACAAGAAGATTTCTGTGCTAAGAGGTCTCAGTGCTTTGCTTCCGCGCAGACTTGTTGACTATGTTCTGTTTGGTGTTTTATTTAGCCCTCGCGCATGGTGCTACCTATGGGCACTGTGCAGGGATTTCCCGGTTCTGGTAAGTACGTTCTGAAGGTCGACAGGAAGAAATGTATTGACTGCGGCATTTGCAGCAAGGTCTGTCCGATGCATCTGGAGGTAAAGGAGATATTGAGGAACCCTGACTGCATAAAATGCTGTAGGTCACTTCCTGCCCGAAGAAGGTCCTGGGTTTTTAGATAGCTTGTCTGCGATTTCCTGCCACTCCTTGGTCTTTGCTGACTGCTTTATTGCTGTTCCGATGAGTACTTGCTTTTCCTTTTCAAGTTGCTCGATTATTTTGTCCTTTGCCTTTATTTGTTCTGCATACCAGTCTTTGAGTTTGTTGTATTGTTCGTAAGAGATTGACTTTGGCATCGCTTGTCATTTGTTGCTTACAGGTATAAATATTGTTCGAAAATAATTTATAGTAACAAAGAAAAGCTTAATGTCCTATGGTCAGGCCTCCTGTTGACAAGAAGGTGAGGGAAGCAAAGGCTGTCGTTGCACAAAGAATAGAGTTTCTGATTGAAAAGGCGGCAGAGGTGGCCTCAAAAGAGCTTTGCCTGGCGAACCGCTATGTGACTCTTGCGAGGACTCTATCCATGAAGTTCAATGTGAAGATTCCTTCCAGGTTGCAGAGGAGGTTCTGCAAGCACTGCTACACTTTCCTTGTGCCTGGACTGAACTGCCGCGTCAGGACTAGGGAAGGCAAGGTTGTCTACACTTGCGAGTCTTGCAAGAAATATATGAGGATTCCATTCACAAGGGAGAAAAAGAATGCAAGGCAGTGTTTGTCTTAGGGTGTTGACAAAGAAAGATGTCAAGGCAATTTACACGCTTGGCCTGCAGAGCTTCAGGGGAGAATTCTGGTACACAAGAAAATATCTTGTCGAGACTCTCTTGCCTCCGTGCTACGCCTGCGGTGCTTTTGTTGGAGAAAACCTTGTCGGCGCCATTATGGTTAGGCCTCTTGACCGGCCCAAGTTCTGGATTTTCTTTCTTGCTGTTGACAAGACCTTCAGGCGCCATCATATTGGCGATATGCTTTTGAGGAAATCAGAGTCAAAGTGCACCAAGGACTTTCCAATACTTTTTGTTGATGTCGGTGCAGAAGACTTGGCTGCGATTAAGTTTTATGAAAAGGAAGGTTTCAAGAGGCTTGCAAAGGTGAAGGACTGGTTTGGCATCGGAACTACTGGCTATATTTACTCCAAGAGGGTTGTTTAGCAGCAGTACATCTTTTCTGGCTTCTTGCCGTCCAGCTTTCCGAACTGGTTTCCTGCAGAAAAGAGTAAAATTTATATATAATGTGTATATACTTTGTTAATATGGTTACAGAGCTGGTCACATTCAAGATGGAGCATGGGTTTTTAGAAGAGATAGACAGGACAGTGAGGGTGGCTGGCTTTCAGAATAGGACTGAGTTCATCAGGCAGGCTTTGAGAGAGAAGGTCCAGGATGTCAAGATAGGGCAGGTTATGCTGGAACTGGGCAAACTAAGGGGAAAAGCCCCAAGAAAGACTACTGATGAAGAAAGGGAAAGGATAAGAGAGAAGGTCTTTGAGGAATTTGAAAAAAGGCTTTAAGTAATGTCTTCTGGTTTGGCAACTTCACAAACGTCTTTCAACTTCTCAAAATGCCTGTCCCTTGATACCAATATTGCCTTGCTGTCTCTTGAAAGGATTGCGTGGATTGCGTCACCTTTTGGGATACCTCTTTGTTCAGCAATCTTTTTTGCTTCCTTTAGTTGACAATCTGTAGGACTGACTTTTTCCATCAGTTTTTCAAAGTGGATGGTCATTCCTCTTACCATATCCAAAGAATATGTCACTTCCAACTCCCTTAATACGAAAGTAGAAACAACTATCGTCCTGTTTGAAGCCAAAAGCTTGGCCAGCAAGTCGAATGCCATCTTTCCAATCTCCTTTGAAGGGTCAGTCCTGTCTTCATAGTAATCCATCCAGATTGAGGTATCAAGATAGTATTTTTTCAGCATTATCCCAATTTTGACGCATTGGTTAATATCTTTTTCTGACAGGATTTCCGGATTGGCCGAAATTTCCACTCTTAGAAAACATCTATATTTAGCAGCAGTACATCTTTTCTGGCTTCTTGCCGTCCAGCTTTCCGAACGGGTTTCCGTGCTTTTGCACGTTTTCAATCATCTCTTTTGCTTGTTTTGGCTCGATTCCCTGCTCGACAAGTTTTTCCCTTAATTTTTTCATCATCGCTGCAAGGTCGATTTCTGCAGGGCAGTTGTCAGAGCAGTTCCTGCACATAGTGCAGTAGTAAGCTCCGCTGTCGTATGCTTTCTGGAAGTCTTCGCTGTATGCTGCAAACAAGACTCCTCTTGCTCCTGCGTACTTTGAGCCGTACCTGTTTGTTATCTGGTGGAATATCGGGCAGAAGTTTAGGCATGCCCCGCAGTTTATGCATCTCAATAAATCCTCAAACTCTGTTGACAGCATCTGGCTTCTTCCGTTGTCTACCAGGATCAGGTGCACTTCTTTTGCTCCCTGCGCTCCGGTTATTGTCTTGTTCTGTATGTCTGCTGTCTTGCTTGGTCCTGTGATGAAACTTATGTACACTGGGAATTCCTGTCCTGTGCCGTATGCTGCTGCTGCCTGGGCCACTATGAGCGCGTCCTCTCTTGTCCTTACTATCTTGTCTATGCCTGCAAGCACTATGTGTTTTTCAGGTATCCTTGAGACAAGCGAGATGTTCCCCTCGTTTTCGAGTATCATTATGCTTCCGTCTGCTGTTATGGCGTTTGCCCCGCTTATTCCGACCTTGGCGTTGGTTATCATCTGCCTTAAATGTTTTCTCACAAAGTTGACTATCGATTCAGGCTTTGCTGCAACTTCCTGTCCTAATTTTTTCTTTATGACTGCTGCGATTTCTTCAGGTGTTAGTGTCATTGCAGGCAGCACAGGATGGCCTGACTCTGACTCGCACAATTCGACTATGTAGTCTCCGATGTCTGTCTCTATGACATCTTTGAGGATGTTTTTGACCCCTATCTCGTTTGCGACGTTTGATTTTGATTTTATTATTGGCTTGTCATCTCCAATGATTTCTTTGAGTAGCTTTCTTGCCTCTTCACTGTCTTTTGCGATGTGCACCTTTATCCCGCTTTCTGACAGGTTCACTGCTGCCTCTTTTCTTAATTTTTC
>JBDRIZ010000039.1:0-7224 GCA_043815525.1 Candidatus Woesearchaeota archaeon | reverse complement strand
TGGTCCTGGAAGCACTCATTTAGGCTGTCGAAGCCTGACTTTGAGCCGAATAGGCTGAACCAGGGTGTCCAGATATGTGCAGGTATTATTTCTATGCATTCATTTATTGCCTTAAGCGACCTTACAAACTCAGGGCAGGGTATCTTGAATATTGGCCTTCCGTCGTAGTCCACCCTTCCCTTGGTCAAAAGGTACTCTGTAATCCTGTTGACAGCCTCCAGGTCAGGTGCAAGCACAAGGTTGTGTATCCTTCTCCCTTTTCCTCCCTGGCTGTAGATTAAGCTTACCTCTGTCGAAAGAACGAAATTGAATCCTGATGCTGTTTTGAGGAATCCTGTCTTTTCTTCAGTCAGGTGCTGCCTTATCTCTTCTATCCATTTCGGGTGGGTAAAGTCGCCTGTTCCAAGGAGATTTATCCCTTTTATTCGTGCGTATTTTTCCAGGTTCGGTATATCCAGGTTTTTGCTTGTTGCCTGGGAGTACTTGCTGTGTATGTGCAGGTCTGCAATGATTCGCATGAGTTTTTATGCAAATGGCATGGATTATAAAAGCGTTTTGGCATGTTAGTGAAATTCACAAGTAAGTTATGATCCATGGCTTTCACTGATCAGGAGAAGGAATGCAATTTCTATAACCTTTTTTGCCTTCGACTATGCCGCAAGTTTTAAGTATGACCTAGAGTCCTTTGTACTCTATGGAAAAGAGGTATTACGCAAAGGCACGAGGAGTGCTGAACTTGACTCTTGGCCTGAACCTTTTCGTTGTTGTCTTAAAGCTTATTGTGGGCTTTGCTGTTGGCAGTCTTGCGATGATAGCTGATGGTTTCCACAGCCTTCTTGACTCAGCGTCCAATATCATAGGGCTGATCGGGTTGAGCGTGGCTTCAAAACCTGCTGACAAGACACACCCATATGGCCACAGGAAATTCGAGACCCTGACAACAATAGTCATCGCGATGTTTTTGTTTCTGACTGGTTTTGAGATTCTCGAGAATGCACTAAAAAGGTTGCATTCAGGACAGGCTCCCCTGGTTACATTTGCTGCCTTTTCTGTGTTAGCCGGAACGCTCTTAATCAACCTTTTCGTGACTTACTATGAGCGAAGGAAAGGCGTGGAATACAGCAGCAGCATTCTCTTGGCAGACTCCAGCCACACTGCAAGCGATGTCCTCGTCACAATATCTGTTCTTATCAGCTTCGTGGTCGTAAAGCTGGGTTATCCGATGGCAGACCCCCTGATTGCAGTTGCCATTGCGCTTGTGATTTGGTTTACAGGTTTCAAAATCATCAGGGACACTGCCTCTGTCCTTACAGACTCTGCAGCAATAGACACAAGTGATATCGCAGGCGCTGTTCAAGGGATTGAAGGTATCACTGGATGTCATAAGATTCGCACAAGAAGTGTTGGAGACGACGCCTTTGTCGACATGCACATCATGACAAAGCCCTACATCACTGTAAGACAAGGCCACAATCTTGCAAAAAAGGTGGAAAGGGTTGTAAAGAAAAAATATCCCAAGGTTAAGGATGTGACAATCCATGTCGACCCCACGCATAAGGTGAGAAAGCCATAGTGCGAATTGATATCAGGGAATCATTGGCTGTGAAATGAGGATTAATGAGAAATTAGCGGATAATTGGAAAAGCAAATTATTTTTTGGGAATGATTGCCAAATAGTGCAGCTAATCCCTGTACAATGTTATCCTGACTGTCTCGTCGTCTCTTAGGCAAATCCTGTCTTCTTCAGCATCGTAACCTGACTTTGTGGCTCTTATGTCGTAGCAGTCCTCTTTGAGTTTGTTGAACCTTGCCTCTCCATCCTCGTCAGTGTATTCGGAATCGTAGTCGCTGTTTTCCACCCTGACATATGCGTCTTCAAGCCTGTCGCCATCTTCATCCCTCACTATGACTAAAAGGTCGTATTCATCATAGTCCCTGCTGTAGCTGTACACATACCTTGGAGTGTAGTAATCAGTCATGCTCTCTCTGCAGCTGTCGTACAGGTTTTTGTAATAGTCAGCAAGGCATTGTTGGGGCTGCACTGTCTGCAATGTTGTCTCTTGTATTGTGTAGGTTGCTCCGCTGAAACTTTGTGTTGCCTGCATAGGCTGAGGAGCTGTTACAAACATTACAAGCAGTAGTCCTCCTCCGACGAGCACTAGAACAATCAATATCAGCACAAAATCCTCAATTCTCATTTACGACCCTGCTATAGAAGAATAGCCCATATAAATATATTATTGGGCTCTAAAATCAATATCTCAGGCAGTAGTCAGTGTTGCGTTCTCCGAGTCAGAAATCATGCCCTCACTTCAGGTAAATATTCCCGAAGTCTTTGTGGTAAATGAAGTCATCCTCTGTGGACGCATTGTTCTTCAGGTCTTCCATCTGCGTGACTTGAGCATCAAGTTGGTCTGCCAGGAACACGCACAACGCTTCTGGCATTGTTGGCTTTTTGCTGCTTCCGTACTCTCCCATGTGTGTAATCATGATGTGCAAGAGCTTGTTTCGCATTGTCTTGGGTGTCTTTGCCTCGTCCATTGCCTCTGATAGTTTTTCCACTCCTTTGAGCACATGGCCAAGAAGCATTCCTTCTGCTGTCATCCTGATGCTTGTTGTCACTGCAAATTCCTGCATCTTTCCTATGTCGTGAAGCATCGCTCCTGCGATAAGCAGGTCTTTTCTCATTTTCGGGTGAAGCCTTTGTATTTCCTCGCAGAGCTTCACTACGCTTAAGGTGTGCTCCAGAAGCCCTCCAATCCAGCCATGGTGCTTGTACATCGCTGCAGGGCATCTCTTGAACTCCTCTGAAAAAATTTTGTCAAGGAATAGCTTTTCCAGGACTATTCTTATCTCGATGTCTTCAACTGACGCAATCCTTGCCAAAAGCTCCTTGTACATTATTTCGATGTCTTTTTCAGACTGCCTGACAAAGTCTTTTATGTCATACTCATCTGCACCAAGCACCCTTATGATGTCGCTTTCGTTGCAGCTTACCTCCAGCTGGTTGTTCCACTCATTCACCCTGCCCTGCACTTGCACAACTGAATCTGGCTTTATCAGGTCGTATAGAAGCCTGACTTTTGCCTCTTCTTGAGGCCCCCAGTACTTGCACATTATCTCTTTTGACGAGTCTCCAAGCCTTAGCTCGAATTTGTAGCCGTTCCTGTAGGGCTCTATTGGCTTCTTGAACTTAACGACGAATATGTCATTAACCAGGTCGTCTTTCTTTAAGTCTCTGATAAGTTGTTTTTTAATCATTGCGCTGCAGGAAGCCAAACTGATTATAAAAGGTTTGCTGGAATGGGTCAGGTTGCTGAGCGTATGCCCTATGCCTGCTTTTTTCCTTTCTTCTCAATTTGCCTTCGAGAAAACCCACTCAGTCAAGCAGCAAAAGGTAGTTGATTCAATCCCTAGAACCTCGCATACCAGCTCAAATCCCTTATTATGTCGTCCTGGACTAATAGCCCGACTATGTCAATCTCCTTTTTTACTGGCAGCTTGCTTAGGTTGTTGTTCACCATCACCTGCCTTGCTGACACTATGTCAGAATCATGCTCGACTGAGACTATAGGTGAAGTCATAATCTCCTTTGCCTGTATTGAGTCAGTGTCTGATTCTACCATTGTCCTGACTATATCCCTTGCTGTGATTATTCCTACAGGCACGCCTCGCTCCCTGACTATTACTGCGTTCGCATTGTTGTCTACAAGAAGGCATGTTATCTCTGATAGTGTTGAAGAAACATCGCAATGCATGCACACTCCATTCATTATGTGATGCACATGCAAGATATCTGGAACCTGCTTCACCAAGTTTCATAAATATGATGTTCTATAAAAGCTTTATTGTGATTGTGTATTCAAAAGTGGTAAAAGATATTTTCGAGTTGTGCGAAAGAAATTTAAATAATTCGATTTGCTAACAATGCAATGAAGCTTCTGTTCAACAAAATATTCCTGGAACACGACACAGGAATGCATCCTGAGAATAGGAAGAGGCTTGACTCTTTGGGCAGCCTGGAAGAGACCGAGATACTGCCAATGCCAGACCTTCTTGAGCTTGTCCACACAAGGCAGTATATTAAGGGGGTGAAGAAAGCCTGCAAGACCTCAGGCCACCTTGACCCTGACACTGTCACATCCCAAAAGAGTTATGAGGCTGCAGTTGCAGCAGCGACTGCGACTGTGATGGCCTCTGAGACCAATGATTTTGCTCTTGTCAGGCCGCCAGGCCATCATGCTCATCCTGACAGGTCAAGTGGCTTTTGCATTTTCAACAACATAGCAATTGCAGTAAGGAAACTTTTGATGCAGAAAAAGCGGGTGCTTATCTTTGATTTTGACGGCCACTGCGGAGACGGCACGTCAAAAATATTCTATGATTCTGACAAGGCCCTCTATATCTCCTTACACCAGTTTCCTGCTTTTCCAGGCTTTGGCTCTGCAGACGAGATTGGGTCTGGCAAGGGTAGAGGTTACACTATAAATGTGCCTTTGCCTCCTGGCGCAGCTGATGACATCTTCCTTGATGCTGTTGATAGGGTGCTTCTAATAGCAAAACAGTTCAAGCCTGATTGTGTCGCTGTCTCAGCAGGTTTTGACAGCCACCAGCACGACCTGCTGCTGGACCTGAGGTTGAGCGCCAATGCCTACTACGAGCTTGGCAAAAAACTAAGGATTTTTCCAAATATTTTCGCAACCCTTGAGGGAGGTTACAATGTTGAGGTGTTTCCCAAGTGCCTGCATAACTTTGTTGATGCAATGAATGGCAGGCAGCAACAATATTTTGAGGACTCTACAGACAGCAGGATAATTGTCGCAGAAGAGCTTGAGTCAAGGATGGCCAGGCTCGAGAAAGTATTGTGTGATTACTGGAAGGTCTAGGCATGAACCTTGATGCGATTTTCAGCCCAAAAACCATTGCTGTAGTCGGCGCCACAAGCAAGCAGGGCCATGTTGGCTATAGCCTGTTAAAGAACCTTCTGAGCAGCGGATTTGAGGGCACTGTGTATCCAGTGAATCCCAAGCGCCAGAGCGTCCAGGGAGTCAAGGCTTATGCCTGTGTGTCTGACATTCCGGATAAGGTTGACCTGGCAATAATTGCGACTCCTGCTGAGGCGGTCCCAGGTATAGTTGATGAGTGCGGAAAAAAGCAGGTCAAGGGTATTGTAATAATCTCTGCTGGTTTCAAGGAGGCTGGTGCCATAGGCGAGCAGTTGTCTCGTTCAATCCTTGAAATGGCAAGGCTTTATGATATGCGTATCATCGGGCCGAACTGTCTGGGTTTTATCAGGCCAGGCCTTAACCTGAATGCAAGTTTTGCAGGCAAGATGGCTCTTCCTGGAAGGATTGCCTTCCTCAGCCAGAGCGGAGCTCTTTGCACTGCTATTCTTGACTGGTCTGTCTCGCAGAATGTCGGCTTTAGCCATTTTGTCTCTGTTGGAGAAAGCCTTGATGTCGGATTCCATGACCTAATTGACTATTTGGGTAATGATCCGAAAACAAACAGCATACTGATATACATGGAGTCTCTCTCCGATGCCAGGAAGTTTCTCTCTGCTGCAAGGGCATTCACAAGGACAAAGCCTATAATTGTACTAAAGGTTGGCAAGAGCGCTGAAGGCGCAAGAGCTGCGCTTTCGCACACTGGCAGCGTAGCTGGCAACGATGCGATATTCGATGCTGCTTTCAAGAGGGCAGGCATTATCCGTGTGGAGACAATAGAGGATCTCTTTGATTGTGCAAAGACCCTTGCGATGCAAAAAAAGCCTTCTGGGAACAGGCTTGCCATTGTCACAAATGCAGGTGGCCCGGGAGTAATTGCAACAGACAGCCTTGTGAGTCTTGGAGGCCAGCTTGCAAAGCTTTCTCCTGATACTATGAAGAAACTGAATGATTGCCTGCCAGCAAACTGGAGCAGGCAAAACCCTGTTGACGTGCTTGGGGATGCTGATAGCAGGCGTTACAGCAAGGCTGTTGAGCTATGCCTGCTTGATGAGTCTGTTGATGGTGTCGTAGTGATACTTACCCCTCAGTCCATGACTGATGCCGCAGATGTAGCAAGAACTATCACAGATATACCGAACACTGACCAGAAAACCTTGCTTGCAGCCTGGATGGGCGCTGGAGACGTTCAGGAGGGAAGGCATATTCTTGAGAAACACAGCATCCCTTCATACAGCAGGCCGGAGTCTGCTGTAAGATGCTTTATGTTCATGCATTCGTACTCCAAAAACCTTGAGCTGCTGTACGAGACTCCAGCCACAATACCCCACGCATTTGACCCTGACACCGAGGCGAACAAGAAGCTGATTGCCGAAGTTAGCTCAAGCGGAAGGTTTGTCTTAAATGAGCATGAGTCCAAGCAGCTTTTGAAAAATTACGGTATCCCTGTTGCGAGAAATGCGCTTGCCAGCAATCCCAAGGATGCTGCTGACATCGCAGGGAAAATTGGGTTTCCTGTTGCAATGAAAATTTCGAGTCCTGACATAATGCATAAGACAAATGTCGGAGGAGTCAGGATTGGTGTCAACTCAAGAGAAGAGGCATTCCAGGCTTATAGGTCGATTATTCGGTCTGCAAGAAAGCACGCTCCGAAAGCTAGGATCGAGGGAGTTTTCATCGAGCAGGTGATGTCCAAGCGCCACGAGCTGCTTATCGGCTGCAAGAAAGACCCAATATTTGGCCCTGCAATTGTGTTTGGCATGGGAGGGGTTGCAGTTGAGATTTTCAAGGATATAAATGTGGGATTGCCTCCGTTGAACATGGCTCTTGCGATGCGCCTGATTGAGGGCACAAGAATCTATGATCTGCTCAAGGGTTATCGGAACATGCCTGCTGTAAACATTAAAAGCATCCAGTTTTTGCTCTACAAGTTTGCCTACCTTGTCATGGACTTTCCTGAGATCAAGGAGATTGACATAAATCCCCTGGGCGTTGACGAAAAGGGAGCTGTCGTGCTTGATGCAAAGGTCTTGCTGGACGAAGAGGTCATAAAAAAAGGCTTAAGGCCTCACGAGCACATGGTAATATCTCCGTATCCCAAGGAGTATGTCTCCAAATTCACCCTAAGGAATGGGAATCAGATGGTCCTGAGGCCGATAAGGCCTGAAGACGAGCCTCTTGAAGCAGAGATGTTCACAAAGTTCAGCGAGAGAACCCAGCGCTACAGGTTCTTCACATTGCTAAAGGACATCACGCATGAGCTCCTGGTGCGCTACAC
>JBDRIZ010000038.1:0-12482 GCA_043815525.1 Candidatus Woesearchaeota archaeon | reverse complement strand
AAAAAAGGGCCAACCCCCAACTTATCTGGCAATCCCTGAAAACGTATGACTAGGTGAATGTGATAAAAAAAAATAAAAGAAAAAAGAGGCTTTATCCGACCTTGCTGACAGAGATGTCTGTCAGTGTGGTACCGCTTACCTCAGCTTCCATGCCGCTCAAGCTGTACTGTCCAGAGTTGGCAAGCACCCTGCAAGCCCTTCTGGTGTCAAGAGCGCTGTATCCAGCAACGAGCAATGCAACCTTGCTGCCCTGCTCGTAGAGCTTGATCATAGCCTTGCCCTCAGTAAAGCCTTCTGTGCAGTCAGCCGGGTTACCCATCAGCTGTGCTGCGACAGCGTTTGCGCACGGGCCACCAACAACTATCATGTTCTGAGCTGCAATATCACGCACTTCTGATGCGAGCTTTGCAGTTCCGACCTGGATAGGTGTTATGGTTGTGGAAGTCGAAGCACCTGAAGACGAGCTGGCTATCTTTGTCACTCCCGAGGTCACATAGGTAGAAGCAAGTGCTTCTTTGCTCGGGTAGTAGATAGTCACAGTGTCCTGGTCAGGATCGCTGTTGTACTCCACATTTGTACCATACTTGGTGTACGCTGTCTGGAAGTTGTTCTTGCTATCCCAGCTCTGCAGGCTGAAATAACTTGAAGTTGAAACAGGCGCGCTACCAATATTTAGCGGCTGGTTGCTTCCAGTGCCTGCGTCAGCAACAGTCACGTTTATGTAGTTCACTGTTGTTGTCGCGTCTTCCTGGCCGTTCGCATCCTCTGTGAGTTTCACAATGCAGCTGTCCGGGGTTGCGGCAGTGTTTACAGTAAAGCCGATCATGGCTTCTTTTGGCGTGTAAAGCACTGCGCCATCGCTACCCATGTTGCCGGTGATATTCACATACTTGTTGTTGTAGTCTACCTTGAAATTATAGGCAAAACCATCCAAGTACATTGTACCGACACCGCTCACTGTGGAAACCTCAAAAGAGTCTCCAGTGCCAAGGTCCTTGAACTTGACCTTGTAGTTGCTTGTGTCAAAGCTACTTGCCTCAACCAGGTGGCTGAACCTGTTGCTAGACACAATAAACTGGTCGTTTTGGCCAATTGGCGTTGCTATCGCAGTTATTATCTGGTGGGTGTCATCTTTTCCAAGCTTGCAGTCAGCACTGGCATCTGAGTACATAGCATAAAAGCTCAACTCGCCAGTCTTTACGGGCATGGTCATCTTGTACTTGTTGTCTGCAGCTGGCTTGATCTCGATCTTCTCTGTTGAGCCGAAATCAACTCCAGCAAGCTCAAAGTCGATGTTTTCCAAGAACAGCTTGCCCTTCTCGTCGCTTGGCAGTCTCTGTGACAATTTTCCACCGACAGGCACATAGTAGTCGTCAGTTGCGTTCCACTGGATCTCAATCTTGCTGATCCTTGTCTCTGCAGCTGAAACTGAACCGACTATGTCAACCATTGCGCCTGAGACAGTGTCAGAGCCAACAGACAAAGTGCCTGAACTGCCAGATGCAAAGTTTGGGTCGACTAGCTCGACTTTTTGCGCGCCGAGATAGTACTCCACAATCCTAGAGCCTCCAGCAAAGTCCTGGGAAAGCAGTGTCTTGACACCGATTTCTGTTCCGTCCTTTAACTTGAAGGTTGTGGCTTCCTGCATCTTATCAGTCACTTCACCATTAACCTTGAAGAGCACGTCAGAGGCAGTTATGATGGTAACCTCAACCTCGTAGTCCACTCCATTGATGGTGTAGGTCTTGCTCTCTCCCTCGCTCAAGGTATCCTGGATCGCTCCACCCATAAGGGTAAGTGTCCCTGTGCTGTTGTCAGTGCCAATTATTGTGTACTCTTGGCCCAGAAGGGTTATCTTCTTGTTGTCAAGATCCTTCCAGTCATCTGCTGAGTCCACATCTGTCCTCAGCGCAGTTGGGAACGACAACCTATATGTATAGACTTTGGAGTCGTCCACAAACTTGAGGTACAATGCCGGGTCCTCGCTCTGGTCAGAGTCTGTTGCATAGACAACAGATGCGCTGTCAGGCATGTCAATATACTGGTTGTATGTAAACGTGCCCTTGGCGTTGCTTATCGAACCATCAGCCAGTGCGTCGAGACCGCTCTTATCAATTACTGATACAGGTCCTCCTCTGCTTCCAGCTCCTGAAAGCTGTTCTCCGAGGTTCAGGTTGTCGCCTGATTTCTGTATCTTGAAGGCGTCTCCCTCGACTGTTGTTGTCACTCCGCTTCCACTACCTGATACAGTTGTCTTGGATGCGAACTGCAAAGCAGTTGCTATATCGACCGAGCCAACCACATCAGAAGCAGCAGCTGAGTCTCCGACGACTATGATGCCGTCGAATTTCCCGTCCTTAACAAACAATGGACTGGGGTACTGGCTCAGGTCCGCCGCTGCGAGCGCACCCAGAAGTGTTGCTCCTACCATGCTTGCGCCGGTACCTAGGGCAACGACCTTCTTCATCACCTTTTTTACGTTCATATATAAACACCTCCGTGTTTATTCCAGCTATCCTACTTCGAGGCTTTAGCTTTGCTGCAAAAACCATTGGTTTGTTGCAGCCGGCACAGCCATTTGCTGTACCTTTTAGCCAGGACTGGCGGTAGTCCTGACTGGTTCGCTCTATTAGTGACCACCTCTTTATAAAATTTTCGCAACAAGACTAATCCGGAAATCTGTATACTTACTTTATACAGTCCAGGCGACCATAATACATAGACTTGAGTGTGTTGTTACTTCCTAATGGTCTGTATGGGGGTGGCTTGATTTTCTGCTAATTTTGCCGTTAGGGCCGGAAGATATTGCAGGAAGGTATGCAGATACAAGAACTGATATATCAATTGTGTACAATACTGACTTGAATATACTACCTGCACAGGCAATTGGCTTTGACAAATCAAGAAATTCACCAAACAAGACCTGTAGTATAGCAGAAGGGTTTACCTGCTAGAGTCAGCCTGCCTCTCGATCTCGTGCTTTTTCTGCACAGCATTTGAGTTTGGAGAACAGCTATATGCGTTGACTATCTCATCTACAAGACAGGAGACAATGCTTCTCTTGCTGTTGAAAGACTTATGATATGCACCCTGGGTCATGTAACGCAAAGCAAGATCTACGCGCCGCTGAGGAGAACATTCGACAGCCTTAGGGTATCTTGCGCCGCCATACTCTATAGTCACAATCTCCTCACGGGTAGCAGCATTCTCCAATGCCTTTACAAAAACCTCGATTGGGTTCTTCTTAAGCTGCAGCTCTATACCCCTGAAGGCATCCTCAACAATACTCAAAGCCATGTTTGCCTTTCCTGTACAGTGGCCAGACGTCTTGTGGTGCTTCTTTCCCTTATGGCCTGGAACCATCAACTTATTGATCAGCCTCTCAACTATAAAGACCTTTGACTTATGGAACCTGCTGCCAGCATAACGGGCACCGGTCTTCGGCACAAACTTTGAGTCGAGACAGACATAAGACTGCAAACCCTGATCAGCAACCATTATGCCTTCCATGCTCCATACATTAAAAGCCTTGACATCAATCATTTTCTAGCCTTCTCTATCTTTCCACCCAAAAGAGCAATAAGCGACTGGTCATTCACCTTTATCACCTGCCACCTCACTCCAGGGATATCGCCCTTTGCGCGGCCCATCTTTCCGCCGATGCATTCGATCATGACCTCATCATGCTCGTCAATCAACTTGGTTGCACCATCACCAGGACAGAAAGCAGTGACCTGGCGGCCATTTTTTATCAGCTGCACCCTAACACATTTTCTCATAGCAGAGTTGGGCTGCTTTGCCTCGAGTTGTATCTTCTCAAGCACAATGCCCTTGGCCTGGCTTGCGCCCTTCAGGGGATCAGACTTCTTCCTTAGGTTTAGCACTCTCTTGATGTACTTACGACTATGCCAGCGCGCCTTGTTGCGCCTCTTCTTAAGTTTCTTTGCTGCGTTCAACCCTCTTGACTTATTTGCCATCTAGACTACCTTCAGTTCAGTTATGTCAAAGTGCCTCTTTATCAGGCTTTCTGTGTGACGAAGCTTGGACGCGTTCCTGCCGATTAGGTAACCTCGCGTCTGGAGGTCAGGAGGAGTAATAATCAAAGCTCCGCTCGATTCCACAACTTCCTTTGCCTTGAGTGGATATATTATATTCCTTGTAAACTCCACGACGTCCGGATTAAACTCAACTATTTTAAGCTTTCTGTTAAGGCTTAACTCCAGCCTTCTGACATTAACGCCATTCCTGCCGACTGCCCTGCTTGCATCACCTTGCGGCACAATCAGAGTCACCTTGTCGTCCTCAACAATGCAATCCTTGACAGAGACTCCGGTAATGGACTGAAAAAGCGAGATGAGCTTCATCGATTGCGTGTCGAACCTGACTCTCATTCTTTCTGGCTCAAAACAGAAATCAAAAAAGGCTTTTTGCAGGCATTGCCCAGCTCATCACTTGTCATCGGAAGCACTTCGCAGGGAATATTTGCAAGCGAGCAGTACTTCGTGACAGAGGCTTTTGTGGCTTGCGGACAGTTTGTGGAAAGCATTACTTTCTTCAATTTAGCCTTGCGCAAAAGCTTAAGTGTCACCTTCAAGCCAACAACAGCTTTTCCAGACTGGATAAGCTGAAGTATCTCCTTCTTGACATCTTGCTTAGCCATTTTTTCCTCTTTTGGTAACAAGGCCCGGAAGCCCAGTTCCAACAGGCACTGGCTGGTTCAACATGACATTCTCAACAATCGAATCAAGAGGGTCGACTTCACCGATAAGCGCAGCATTCACAATATGCTTGATAGGTGTCTCAAAGGAGGCCCTGGCAAGAACTGAGGCTTTCTCTCCGACAACGCCATACCTGGTGATGCCCTTTATGTCACCGCCCCAGCACATGGTGTCAGTGACGAGCATGATATGCCTCAAATCAATATTCAAGCCCTGAGCCTCGATTACCTTGTAAACCTCATCAATTATTGCCTGGCGGGCTGCCTCGATACCCAAGACATTACCAATCTCAAAAATGTTGTTACTGATGGTCCTTGACGAATCGACCCATGGAAGGTCAAGGACAGCCTTCAGGTTTGTGCCAGCAGTGATAATAATGAACTCTGCGCCACGCCTCACAGGCAAAACCTGCTTGATGCCCTTCACTCCGCTAACATAGGAGTCCTTCACCTTCTCCTTTATCCTATAAATCTCGTTGAGATTCTCAATCTTCTTTTTTGGCTTCACAAGAACAGAGTCCTTCTGGATTCTGACAGTCACATCCTTTATCGCCTTCTGCAACGCCTTTGACAGATCAGCAGATTCCAGCTTCAGAGAGGCAAGCTTATCAAGACTGAGCTTTGCCTCGATAGTGGAATCCATGATATTAATCAAAAACTCTGTGGAAATATCCTTGAACTTGGTCTCTTTCAAGGACATTGCTAGCTTTCTGATGTCAGCGCCCTTGTTATGAGGGCTCTTCAGGTAAACCTCCATCATTGGAGTGTCAAGCTCTTTTCTGCCATCCAGAATCTCGATAATCCTTGGAAGGCCCATAGTGACGTTCATCTCAGCAACGCCTGCGAAGTGGAAAGTGTTGAGCGTCATCTGCGTGCCTGGCTCACCTATCGACTCAGCAGCAACAAGGCCAACGCACTCGCCAGGGTGAACCTTTGCCTCCTCATACTCAAGGACCAGCTTGTCCAAAATCTTTTTTATGCGTGCCTCAGCCATAGACTTTGGCATCTTTTCATCAACTTCCTGCAAGACCCCTGGAGGCAACTTTCCCTGGTATTTTTTCAAAAATGGATTCATATCACACACCCTCCATGACATGGTCGACATTGATCTTGCCCTTCTCTGACTTGGACACATCTATTCCGTCCTCGCCGTACATAAACTGGATGACCTTGCCTGAGGCGTCGCGCACAGTGTGGTCATACTCCACTTTTAGGTCCTGCATAGCGTTTGCGAGGCGCCGATAAAGGTAACCTGACTTAGGAGTTCTTAGCGCAGTATCCATAAGAGAGTCCCTGCCAGTCATTGCTCCAAAAAAGAATTCTGCTGGAGAAAGCCCTCCCTTAAAGCCTGTCTCAATAAAACCTCTTGCTTCAGCTGTAAGGTCACCTTTCCTGAAATAACTGATTGTCCTGTCATGGAATCCCTTATCAATGCGCTTGCCCCTCATGGCCTGCTGGCCTACGCAGGCTGCCATCTGCGCAAGGTTCAGGGGATTTCCTCTGGCCCCGCTTTCAGCCATCATAATGGTGTGCGTCTGCTTGCGAGCGTACTGGGCGACAATCTCGCCAGTCCTGTTTCTGGACTTGTTCAAAAGCTCAAGGATTTTCAGTTCAAGTGTCTCTCTGATAGTCCTTCCAGGAAAAGTCTCAAGAGTACCTTCCCTGTAGCCTGCAATGAGAGTGTTAACCTCATCCTTTGCCTTGCTTAGCTCATCCTGAATCATCTGCTTTGCGTTAGCTGGCAGGTCTGTATCAGAAATAGCTGTGGTAAATCCATACTTGAAAAGCACGTTGATGCCAAGCCTGAAAGCGTTCTCGAGGATCTCGATAGTCTTGTAAGGTCCATACTGCTTATGAATATTTCTCAAGAGAAGACCTGAACCCTCGCCAAGGTTGTTCTTGTCCATTACGCCTTTCACCAGCACGCCATCCTTTATCTCGACAACATCGCTGCCGTCGAGGTCTTTGGCCTTTGACTTGCCCTTGAAGCTGAACTCTTCTGGAAGAATGCTTGAGAAGATTTCCTTTCCAGTAATCTTCTGCCTGTTCGGAAGCCTGGAATAGTCAGCAATGCCTGCGGCAATAAGAAGCTCAATCGCCTCAGACCTAGTCATCTCGATGAATTTTGTCAGCATGTAGTTTCCGGATATCGAGTCCTGAATGCAGCCAATCACAGAAAGGCCATACCTTGGGCTGATCAGCTGAGTCGGCACATACATCAGGATTTCAGCTTCAGCCATTGCCTCGCAGGTCTGAGGTATGTGCAGGTTCATCTCGTCACCGTCAAAGTCAGCGTTATAGGGGTGGCAGACAGCTGGATTCAGCCTTAGGGTCTTGCCTGGAAGAACCCTGACGCGGTGGCACATCATGCTCATACGGTGAAGGCTTGGCTGCCTGTTGAATATCGCAATGTCCCCATCCATCAGGTGGCGCTCGACAGTGTAGCCTGGCTGGAGTTCCTCAAGGCTTGCCTCCTTGGTTTCTGCAGTTATCTTCTTTTTCTTGCCATCAGGCCTGACTATATAGTTTGCGCCTGGATACACCCCTGGCCCGTGCTCCACAAACCTCTTAAGATGTGCCATATTCCATGTATTGACAGCCTCAGGAACAGTGAGTTTCATCGCTATCTCAAGAGGAACACCCACCTCGCTCAACTTTATCATAGGGTCTGGGCTGATGACAGTCCTCGCGCAGAAGTTGGTCCTCTTGCCAGCGAGGTTATGCCTAATCCTTCCTTCCTTGCTCTTAATCCTCTCAGTAATGGTTTTGAGCGGCTGGCCTGAACGATGCCTTGCAGGCGGGAGCTGCGCGACGTTATTGTCAAAAAAAGTAGTGATATGATACTGCAACAGGTCCCAAAGGTCCTCGATTATTATCTCCGGAGCGCCAGCATTGATATTCTCAAAAAGCCTCTGATTAATCCTGACAATGTCCCCAAGCTTATGGGTGAGGTCATCCTCGGAACGCTCGCCAGACTCAAGAGTGATCGAAGGCCTCATCGTGACAGGAGGGATTGGCAAAAGCGTGAGAACCATCCACTCAGGCCTGACAACCTTTGGATTTATGCCAAAGAGCTCGATATCATCGTCAGTGATGCGCTCGAGCCTTGTGCGTACCTCGATTGGGTTCAGCCTCTTCTCGTTCTCCATGAAGGTGGTGGGCTTCTCGAGCAGCACCTTGTACTGCCTCGCCTTGCAGTAAGGGCACTTATTAGCATTCTTGAGGCTTGCAACAATTTCCTTAACCTGCTTTCTCCTGGCCTCGACACCCAACTCCTTTTCGACCTTGTCAAGAACCTGCCTGTAGTGGTCAATCTTGTTTTTTGGAATCAAAATCCTTCCGCAATCCCTGCAGGTTGACTTAAGAAGGTTGAACACAACACCCACAAACTTTATGTGGATAATTGGCCTTGCAAGCTCGATATATCCGAAATGTCCTATGCACTCCTTGAGTTTTGAGCCGCAGGTCTTGCACTTCAGGCCAGGGTCGATTACTCCAAGCCGGATATCCATCAACCCGCCGTCAACAGGATATCCCTCACGGTCATAAAGCTCAGGGGTCACAATCTTTGCAGAAGCCATCTGCTTAATCATCTTCGGGCTCAAAACTCCGAAAACAATACTGTCAACCTGCTTGTACACATAGTGCACAGGCTCCTCTGTGAATTCCTCTACGACTTCCTTGGGAAGCTCTGCAGCCTCCTCTCCTTTTGTGTCAGCCATTTTAGTACTTGTTCTTCAGCTTTAGCCTGGGATAAAAGCACAGGCTCTTGAACTCATCAAGCATAAGTTTGAAGGCATAGCTTAACTCTATGTCACTAATCTCAACATTCTCGCCGCATATGGGGCAATACCTCTTGTCCTTGTAGGCATCATATATGGCAATCACCCCGCAGCTCTCGCACACAGGAACAGTGGTCTTGTCAGAGTCAAAGCGCTCCTTTAATAATAGAGACGCGCCATGAGCAACAAAAGTGTCTTTCTCCATCTCGCCAAGCCTCAAGCCGCCTTCCTTTGCGCGGCCCTCAGTCGGCTGCCTTGTCAACAACTGTATTGGACCTCTTGCCCTGGAGTGTATCTTGTTTGCAACCATGTGCTTCAGCTTGAGATAGTACATGTTTCCAATGAAAATCTTTGCAGAATATTCCTCGCCAGTCTCGCCATTATACATAGTCTCTGTACCGTTCTCCCTAAAACCAAGAGACAAAAGCTCCTTTCGAATATCAACCTCTTTCTCAGCGCTAAAAGTCGTGCCGTCAATATAGCGGCCTGCGAGAGCACCAGTCTTTCCAGACACAATCTCAAGAAGGTGCGCAATAGTCATCCTGCTTGGAATACCATGCGGAGAGAACAGGATGTCAGGCACAATTCCGGACGCGCTAAACGGCATATCAGAATGAGGCACAATAAGGCCGATAACTCCCTTCTGGCCATGCCTTGAAGTGAACTTGTCACCTATCTCAGGAATCCTCTGGTCCCTGACCCTTACCTGAATCAGCTTGTTACCCTCATCATTTTCTGTAATCAGCACAAAGTCAATAATCCCCTGCTCGCCGTGCTTTAGCGCCACAGAGCTTTCCCTCCTGGTGCTGGAAGCAAGGTTGTACTCATCCATGCCGCTCAAGAACCTTGGAGGGCTGGTCTTGCCAATGACAACATCCTCTTCCTTCACCTTGGCCTCTGGATAGATGATTCCATCAGGCTCAAGAAGCCTGTAGTCCTTTTCACTCTTATAGCCCTTGACATCCTTGTCAGGAACACAGACCTCGTCCATCAGGCCACCTGAATACCTCAACTCTTCAGTAACAGAAGGCCTATAGTAGGAACTCCTGCCCATACCTCTATCAACAGATCCTTTATTTATGACAATTGCATCCTCCATGTTGTAGCCCTTGTAGCTCATCACAGCAACAACAAGGTTCTGTCCGGCAGGGTGCTTGTCATACTCTGAAATCTCGTGCATAATAGACTGCACAATAGGTACCTGCGCGTTATGGAGAATATTCACATCCATATCCATACGAATGTCAAAATTTGCAGCATATATGCCAATAGCCTGCTTCTGGTTCTTGCTGCCAGCGTTAAGCCTAGTGCTCTGGTTGTAGTTGCCAAAAGGCACCAAAGCGGTAGTGATACCAAGCATAGACAACGGAGTGATGTCAAGATGGGTGTGCTCAGGCGTAAGATATTCAGCAGTAAAAGCAACAAGGGCGTTCTCTTCCTCCATGGCATCGACATACTCGATAACCCCCTGGTCCACGAGGTCTTTCCACGAAACCTCGGATTTCTGGAGCTGCTTGAGATGTTTTTCCGTAAGCAGGGGGATACCATCCTTCACGACCACCAGAGGCCTTCTGACACGCCCGCGCAGACACTCAATCTTAACCTGGTCTATCTTTTGGTCATAGAACACATTTGTGGAGTCATGAAGAACACCTTTTCTTCGCTCCTGTCTTATCTGCTTAGTAAAATCCTCAGGACTATCTATCGTGCCAACAAACTTGCCGTTCAAAAAGACCTCACTCATCTTATTACCTTCAGCCCAAGAGTCTTCAGGGACTTTAGGACCTCCTCCTCGTTTGCCTCCTCAGAAACACTGGCAAGCATAGCTAAATTCTTGCGCAAACCAATGTTTGTTCCTTCAGGGGTCTCGATAGGACAAAGCCTTCCTAGATGGGTGCTGTGAAGCTCCCTTGCCTTAAAGTTTTCCTGCGAAGCAGATAATGGACTGACAACGCGCTGGAGATGGCTCATTGTCTCCAAGAAATTTAGGCGCTGGATGCGCTGGCTTATACCTTTCCGTCCGCCAACCCATGATCCTGTGGCCATGCTGCTATAAATGCGCTGCGTCAGAAGCTTGTCACGAATAATCACCTTAATGCTCGGGAACTTGCCCCTCTTGACAATCCTCTGGAAATTATAGAGAAGATCTCCTATCAACACTTTCAGGTTCACCCTGAACAGGTCAGCCATCAGATCGCCTGAACCCTTGAGTCGCTTGTTCCTGTAATGATCCTTGTCATCCTCTTCAAGTTCTCTGTTGGAAACAAGAATATACTTCTTAAGCATCTTGCAGATATTGTATGCCTTGAAAATCCGGTCCTCCTTTTTTGTACCTATATGCGGAAGAAGGTACCTGTCAATAATCTCATTCATCCTCTCAAGCCTGATCTCCTTTGACTGGGTTATCCCGATACGCTTGGCAATCTGGTCCAGTGCGTCTTCCGCACTCCTTATTTCAGCGAAGCTGTAAAGGTTGACTATGACCTCATCGAACTGGCGCTCCTTGCTCACAGAGTTGACTATGTCCTCGTCATTTAGCAGGCCTAGCGCCTTAATCACCATGACCACTGGAATCCTCTTAACCCTGGTAAAAGAGAGATAGAATATCCCATCCTTCATCTTCTCAAAGGTGTGTGGTATCTTGTAGTAGCCGAACTCAGAGAAAATCTTGCCGACAAACTCAGAGACGCCGACACTCTCCTTTTCCACCACAAACTGGTTCGAGGCAAGGTCTTCGACGTCAATAAGCACCTTCTCGGTGCCGTTGATAATAAAGTAGCCCCCTGGATCATCAGGATCCTCCCCTTTTTCTATCAATTGCTCCCTTGAGAGACCATGCAAGTGACAGTACTTCGACCTGAGCATTATCGGAATCGAGCCAACCTGTGTCACAAAGCTTTCGCGCTGGACATCGTTTATGTGGGCACTCACCTCGATAAAGCAGGGGCTTCCGTAAGTGATCTTTCTAAGCCTTGCCTCAACAGGGTATATATCCCTCTTTGAGCCATCTGCCTCTGTTATCTCTGGCTTGGCGACCCATATCTTGTCAAGCTGTATCTTGAACTTGTCGACGTTGCTTGGAATAATTGTGGGCTCAATCTCCTTGTTCTCCCCGATTATTTTCTGCAGCTCGTGCTCGATAAAAAAGTTGAAGGATTCTATGTCAGACTTGATAAGAGAGTGGCTTTGGAAGTACTTCTGAATCAAGAGCTTAGTTGCATCAACCATGCACGACACACCTATAATAGTAGGCCTCTCCAGCAGTGGGGCTCTTTCGCGTTATCTGCACAACTTCGCCTGCTTTTAGTTTCATGTCAGCGATGGCAGGATCCTTTGAGTAAATCTTTGGCAGTTCAGCTTCTCTTATGTCAAAACTCTTGAACAGCTGCTCTTTCTCCTTATCGTTGAGCCTACGGTGCTTTGGAACAAGTACGTGTTTTGCAACGTTGTACTCAGGCTTCGTCTTTGGATCTTTTGCCATTGGGAATGGGCCGGACGAGATTTTCCCTCCAAGCTTCGAACTCGCGACCACCTGATTAAAAGTCAGGTGCTCTATTGCCCTGGTTATCCAGGCTGAGCTACCGGCCCACATACGCCCTGGTCGGGACTTTCAAGCCGTATTGCTCCTTTGTTTCGCCTAAGCGAAATCCCACCAAATGTGGGTTAGCGTATCACAGTTGGAGTAATCTTCCAATGTGCATCAGAACCTAACAGTTCTGATTGGAACTGAGCTATGCCGTTCTTTGAACCCGAGTCGAAGCCGCTTTGCGGCAAAACAGGTCGCATAGCCAAAGCTGGCTCCTGAATTGCCTTGACAGGGCTTCATGATAGGCCAGACTACACTACCAGGGCGCTTTTTTGTTTTTGAGGCCAAAACAAGCTTTCTTACCAGAAATAAGACTAATTCGTCTGATTTTTGGCATAGAAAAATTGAATTGGCATTGCCGTGCTGATTCTATGACTGCTTATAAACCTTTTGGTTC
>JBDRIZ010000037.1:0-7723 GCA_043815525.1 Candidatus Woesearchaeota archaeon | reverse complement strand
CACTTCCTAATCATGTCGTTACTCAGGCCAGAACCCTCGCTTCCAAAAACCAACCAGACTTTTCCGCTTGCCGGGACAATCTCTCCTAATTTGCCTGGCAGGAGCGGGCTTCTCGGAAGATTATAGTCAGTGCCTAGCCTTGCAGTAGTACCAACAAGGCAGTCAAACCCTTGCAGTTTCTTCACGACTTTCGCTTTCGCAAGGATGGAATTGGCGTGCTTGCTTCGAGCAATCGCCTCGCTTGAGAGATGATTGCATTTTGGATTGACAAGAACCAAATCCTTGAAGCCAAAATTATGCATGACCCTGGCAACAGCACCGACATTGCCTGGATGCTCTGGTTCATACAAGACAACGCTTATCATTGCAAACCAAGTGCAATAGGCTCATATAAAACTTTCCTTAGAAAAATAAGAACAGGACATTTGTGAGAATCAATGAGAACATTCTCACAACTTCCCAGCATTTAGGAGCGTTGTCCCTTGAGAAAAAGTTTTGGAAAGCTGCAAGCATCCTTGCGCAGTCAAGCAGGCCGACAGTCCAATACAACACTCACATGATGCACATCTCATAGACATTCCAAATTCAGGAAAAAAATCCTTTCAGAACCAAGAACAGCAAAAACATTACGATCACAAAGAAGAAAGTGCTGACATACTTCCAAATCTTTGCAGCCATATTAGCAGAAAAGAATCTCTGCAATGCCACAAGCAGCATCCTTCCACCATCAAGCGGACCCAAAGGCAGAAGGTTGAAAAGTCCGATTCCAATGCTAAGCAGGAACAGCCAATAAAAGAATTTCCATGTCGAGACTGCAAAATAAGGGATGAAACTGCCAATTTTTTCCTCAATCAAAGGATCTACTATGACTTTCTCCTGCGCCTCAATACCAAGATATGGTTTGCTTGGGTCTTTTATGTTCTTCGCCAGAGTCACAACATAAGTGCTTTTTCCAGTCTTGACTTCGATAAGGTCCCCGGGCCGCTTTGTTTCCATAATAAGGATGAAATCATCCCGCGTCAAAGTCTGCCTGCCATCTATTGCTGTGATAACTTCGCCGACTTGCATGCCAGCAGCCTTTGCAGGATAAGTGAGACCCCCCTCAGCAATCTTTGTTATCTCAACACCCGCAGAATCAAAAAGGGAATCAGTAACTGGGGTTAGTGCGAATAGAGCAAGCACTGCGAAAAGGCCGAGCAAGACATTAGCAAAAGAACCTGCGGAAAAGACAGAAAGCTGCTGCCTTTTCTGCCTCTTGCCTAGCTGTTTCTCATCTGGTTCCACAAATGCAGCAGGCAGCAGGGGAACAATCAGACCAACAACAGCGAGGCCGCTTGACTTGATCTTTATGTCATAAGACCGCGCTATTATGCCATGGGCGAACTCGTGGACTGCTGCAATGACTATAATTACCAAAATCCAATAAAAGAAAGGGACATAAAAAACCCCATCAACATTCACAGGAAGCACAGGCATAACCGCAGGCGCTGTGTCCGGAACAATCAGTATCATCAATACATTCTGGATAAGCAGCACTGCAATCAAGACCATGCCGATAAATCCGACTATCGTGCCAATCAAACCCATTATCCGGAAGAACCGAGGGTACTTACTGCCAAGGTTCATGAAATTGATTCCAAGCCTCGACTTGTACATGAGGATATATATCAACGGAAACAAGACCTTCTGGAGAATAAGCTTAGACCTGTAGAGATATAGCAGGACTGCGAGAACGACGACAAAAACTATTGCGCCAACGAGCTGGAAGTCCATAAGAAATACACATTAACAGGTTATTTATAAATTATTTGAAAATCACTTCTTCTTGATAGGCCTAAGCACCTTGCTCTGGCACTTGCGGCAGGAAACCTTCTTCTGAATAACCTTCATGTTGGAGGCGCGAACAACACTCTTACATCTCCTGCAAACAAACTTGTTCTTAAAGATTCTTGCTTCTGCTTCAGCGAACTTTACCATCTTAGTCAGGCTTTATCTGTTTCATAATCCTGTCATTGAGGATGACCCAGTAAAGCACAGTGTCGCCACCCTTCAAATCCTTAATGTCCTCAGGTATCTCGAGATCAAAAGTCTCGTAAGTCTCAGCATCCATGACATTTGCCTTGTTTTCGGAAATCGACAAAACAGTCGCGTTCCTCTTGTCAATGATAGGAGCCTCGATGTTGTCGTGGCCAGGCATCACAGCTTCCCTTTTCTTTTGGTCAATCATGCCGACAGCAAGAATCCTGACCTTCGCGTGGCCGTGCTTTCCAGGCCTGGATGTCTGGGTGTCGACAACAGTGCACGCAGCGCCCTCAAGCACGATATAGCTGCCCTTTTTTAACGAGCCTGCTGAAACCAATTTGATCTCGCTCATAAGACTTTTTCAGAGATAGTAGGCTGTTTATAAAGCTTGTGGTGGGTCAGGAGAAAAAATTCATGACAAATCCCCGCTTCCTGGCAAGAGAATGCAGCCTTTTCTCGAGCATGTCCGCATTCTCAAATGACTTTTCCTTTGTCCTGAACTCCTTTGTGTGGTAGGTTGTTCGCACATTCCTTGCAGTGAACTTGAGTTTCTTATGCAGGAGTTCGTGGTACATTATATAGTCAACAAGCTCCTCATCATTCTTTAGCAAGGAGCTTATTGTTATTGTGTTTGTGTGGAAATTATATGATCCAAAAGTCCTGCTGCTCGGCCTTCCAAAGCAAAGGTTTGGGCAATCCATGCTGCCGAAAAAATGCTTCTGGTTGACACGCTCAAAAGACTCTCTTAACAGCGGATCAACCTTCTTTGCAGCGACCGTGAAGCTCAGGTTCCTGATGAAGTTATGATAAAGGTCAACATTTGTCGTCTTCACATGTCTCTTTGAAATTTTTCCGATGAGGACCTGCAGCAAACCGACTTGGATATCCTCTGAAACATCTTTCCACTTGCTGCTCAACAGAAAATAAAGAGACCCAAAACGAAGGGCAACCCTGCCATTGAAACTCCTTAGCCTTCCATACTCGAGGCTGTATGGCCTGTCAATAGGCTTGCCATACATCTCAAAGAATGCCCTTTCAACAAGTTTCATCTAGGCCTGCAGCTCGTACCTTAGGATTGCAGCAATCCTGCCGATGTCGCGAAGCTGCACCCCCTCCCTTGTCTCGACAGAAATAATCCTGACATCAGTTCCCATCTCAGAGGCCTTCTTCTCAAGCTCCTTGACAGTCTCGTCATCAAGCTTTTCAGAAACCAAAAGGGTTTCGACAGCACCCATCTCAAGGGCATTCCTCACCTCATGGATACCATAAGCAACCATCCCCTGCTTTGTCGCAAGAAGCTCAAAGAACCTTGCCATAATCTTCTTCTCGGCAGCAATATCCTCGTTTGCAAGGACATCCTGGGACCTGTCAACCAGCTCGATCAAACCGAAGTCTCCAGTGTAGGACAAATCCTTTATCGCAATGATTTTCCTCCTCACCTCGTTTGTAATGTAGCCAGAGTCAACAAACTCGTACTTTGTCGGGCCAGGCCCGCCAACGATTATGCCCTTTATGTCAGGATTGTCCAAAAACTCCTTTTTCGCCATCTCGGCAATCTTCTTGTAGAAATCCTTTGCAGCATCATCTCTCAAGCGCATGAACCTTGCAGCAGACTGCCCGCCAGCCCGAGTCTTTCCAGGAACATTCGACTTGGTCGAGGCAAGAGGAATGATTGACTTGCCCTTGAGGACAGCGACGTCGCCCTCACGCCTGTCCATAACAATAAGTCCGTAGCCTTCCTTAATATCAAGCATCTCACGCAAGAGGTCAAGCACAAAATCCTTGTCACACCTGTAGATCCTTGTATTCAACGGAACAGGAGGCTCGATGCTCCACACCTTATAGTCCTGGAATCCCTCCCTTTCGGCAACATTGCCTGAAAAGACAGCGAGGCCGTGCTCGGGAGTTGACTTGAACAGACGCAGGTGCTGTATCATCTTCTCAAGGGCGTTAATCACATTGTTTCTTGTGGCAGCAGACTTGATGTTTGACGCGGTCCCCTGCTCCTGGCCAAGGTGCTGTATTATCTTGTTTATGTCATAGCCTGCGGGAACATAGACGCTGACAAGCTCTGTGTGGCGGCCCTTATACTTTTCCATATCCTTGACAAACCTGTCAAGGTCGTAGCGCTGCTTTGCAGTAAGAGACATGAATTGCGCTAACCCTGGCAGGTATAAATAAATTGTGGAATACGGTAGTGGTGCATTAAAGGGAGGTAGACAAAAAGGTGCGGATAGGGTGGTACCTTGACCCTTTGGGTATGGTATAAATCATCTTTCAAAGAAAGGTTGAAAGATGTAGGGATTTGTGCGATACTAATTCTCGCTATTATATTTGGTTCGAGTTGGGATCACACCTATCTGTTGCCATTAGTGTTTACGGTAATAGGTATTTTGGCTGTGGTCCAAATATTATTAGAAAAAGTAATTAAGAAAGTTGTTAATCAAGATAAAGATATAAAGCAGAATGCTAAATAAAATCAGTGACTTCGCTAATAAAGAATGGCGTCGTTTAAGTAATTCATACCCGACTATAATCAATACTGTTAAGGCAATTTTACCTAAAACAAAATACCAATCGCCACGCATCAATAAGAGGTTCATCAATGGATTAGATTCTATTGCCCTATCAAATCTTATAGATAATACAGTAATGATTCCATCTACTAAGAAAAGAAGGGTAAAAACAATTATTAACCAATCTTGCAAAAACTCTATAAAGAAATATTTAAGGTTCATATATTTGAATGGCTACGCAGGATGACTTTATTTAAATTTTTCCTCTTTCTGGTCAAGAGTTGAGAAAGTGTGCCATTGAAGTATTATTCAAAAACTTTTTTAAAAGTTATTAACTCGATTTTGACATCCATTTCCTTTTCTGTCCTAGCTGCCTCTGCATAACAGTCCCTGGAAAACTCCTTAGCAACAATAATCCCTCCAGTCTTACCATCCCTCTCCTTTCATAAGCTAGAGTGAGGAATTGGAAAATGTACAAGAACCTGTGATGCAGTCCTTATAATCCTTTGAGAAGGTTTTTCATGGCTGTAGAGAACTTTCGGTCAAGGTCTTTCGACTTCTGCTTGGTGTCTTCAAGTAATTTTTCCAGTTCCGCATCAGTCATATCCATTGATAACATACACAACACCTTTTTCCGTTTTGGGTTATAAATACTTTTCGATTGATTAGAGTTTGGAATCCCTTGAAAAACCTGAGCAATAATCTGTTTCTTTATTTTGTTTAGCATGATAGGGTCTATACTATAATCTTATACACCCAGGTTTTTTGCCTAGTTTTGTTTAGCCTCCCTTTAATCGTACACATTTTATGATGTTTGATAGAGTTGCCACTAGGACATTATGGATAGTTGCCCCCTTATAACTGAAGTAGGGGCAAAGTTTTCCGCCTAGCTTCTCCAGAAAAGCAAAGATGTTCTCAACGAATAACCGGCTCTTGCCGGTCTTAACACTATTTTTTTGTTTTTCCAAGATTTTTCTAAGCAACTCATGCTCCCCTGGTAGGACTACTGTGCGATTGGTCCTGGAAGTGGTACATTTACCCCTCAAGGGACAGTTTTTACACGCCCTTACCGGGAAAACAAATTTGTTCTCTCCAATGCAATAAGTACTAATCCCATTTGGGCATGTCAAGCAGGATTTATCGTTACTGAGAATAAAATCAAACCAGCTAAAGCCTTCCTCCAGCCTGCTTTTCCTCATTGGCGCTTCTAACTCAATCCCCATCACATCTGCATCAACAAAATTATACGGATTGCCAAAGGCAGAGTCCGCCTTGATCTTCTCTGCCTTCAAGCCAGCTTCCTGCTGCTTCTCTACAAGCGGAGTAATCTGCCCATCATCCTTATCAGCCATAGTTGTGGTGGTTGATGCGGTGATAAACCCATTTTCAGTAATGCTAACACTATGCTTATAGCCAAACAAAACCTCATCTTCAGATTTATGCCCCACTCTTGCATCTTTATCAACCAGACTCTTAATTGGCCTGGGAGGCTTAGCCGTTTTCTCCTTGACCAAGTCATCTTCAAAGACTACATTCTCGTGGATAATCTGCTTAAGGAAAGAAAGCTCTTCTTGACCTTCTTCCAGGTCTTTTACTTTCTCGATAAGACTAACTGCCCGCTTCACAGCTTGGCCGAACGCCTTCTTTTTCCCCTCCCCATCCAATTTAAACAAAGGCCTTGCCTTGCTAAGATGCTCAAGTTTCTTCTCATCCAAATCCAAAGAGCCTAGAACGTCTTCCTTCTTCTTATCCTTGAGAGATTTTATGCAACGCTTAATAGAGCTATAAATCAAAGCAGTGGTGCTGGGCAAGGCAGCCTTCGTCAAGACAGGCATCGAATCAATAATTTGGGTTTTATAGTCATCCAGCAGCCCCTTTTGTTTTATCTGCTCAAGCATCTTTTGAAAGATGCCCTCAAACCTCTTAACCCCGAGGCGTTTTCTAAAAACGCTTAGAGTAGAATAATCAAAAGAAACGTCTTCGATAGGTATGCCCAAGAAATGCTTAATCTCGATATCATACTTCGCTACACGCTCCATCTCCTCATCTGAGAACCCTTTTAACCTTTGAATGAGTGTTGCCTTGTAGAGGATAACCGGCGGAATAGAAGGCCGCCCATTATCTTCGCAATAGGTTTCTTTGACTTCTTCGTTTATGAACGAGAAGTCAAACTCCCTATCAATTCTCTCCAAAAGAGAATTGCGGTCTAACAACCGACTATAAATCTCATCTGAATAAAGAAATTTTGTCTGGTACCCTTGTTTTCTAAGCATAGAAAAACACCTCCATATTTTCTGTATTTATCGTCGGTAAACTACTATTTATATCTTTCGTTTTCGACGACAAACAACAACAAGAAAAATCAAGATATCAAGGGTTTTTCAAACCATTCAAACTCCCTGAAATAGGAATTCTTTATATACTTATTTGACTTCCTGAACATCCAGAAAAGAAGTGATTCTAGAGTTGTGGCTACAGAGACTTGACATACTGGATGATGGTGATACATATAAACAAAGGGAATAATATACTTGGTGATAATATTGAAGATACCTTCTTAGGTGTTGAAACCGATACAAAAGGTATCATAATAGGCATGAGCAGTTCCAACCTCCCTAAAAGAATGCGATTGAACAACGGAGGCATGGGACTAAAAATAAATGATTATTTCATGCAGTGGCCGCTGCAAAAAAAGGATTGCTTACAGCAATGTCTGACATACTTGATTGGCGACAGGAAATCTTTCAAGATTACCAGCCCTTGTGATAATGCAGGCTCGCAATCGCACCTTCATATCATAGGATACATCGTTCAAAATCCAACAGTACACATACATGATTTGACAGATATTATCTCACAGAATGCACAAGAAAAAGCTGCGCTGGCAACCGAGAGGCTGTCTGTTGCAGATGCAGCTCACAGCATAAAAGGTCCACTTGAAACATTCGGTTCATGGATGAACCGCTTTGACACTTACTTAGAAAAACTCGTGAATCCCAATGCAGTGGTTGGAAGCGAGGAGATATATAAATTAGGCCTTAAATGGGCACAATATAAAATCTGAGTGATTTCTCTTGATCTGTCTCTTAATTTATAACCTTGATTTCTCGTGCAGACAGAAGGTTTTATATATAAGTGCACCTCATTTATAGACGAGAAATCCATATTTTATCGTCAACAAAACG
>JBDRIZ010000036.1:0-5817 GCA_043815525.1 Candidatus Woesearchaeota archaeon | reverse complement strand
TGAAAAAAATAATGGGTTGCCTAAGGTCAGAGCAGGGTGAGAGAACCACACAAATTATGCTAAGCTTGATTGAAACCTGGAAAAGTCAGGGTCTCAATCCATACAAGCAACTCCGAGCGACTCTCTGAGCTCAATACATACTCATAATGCAAATATTTATAAACTATTGTGTATTACACATAAATACAAACTAACTGCTTGGCATTAAAATGCCAAGTTTTATACAAAAACTGTAAATAGGTAACGCATGAAAGGGTTTTGGAACAACAACAAATTTTTGCGTTCAATTGAGATCTGCTCAATTCGAATTTAGAAAGGGTGCGAGATTTTAAACCTAAGAATAAATTACAATGATAAAGGATGTTTTGATACTTCAAAAGAGAGAAGCTGAGTCTAAGCTAGCTGAACTTTACATAGAAAGAAGCATAGACATAAAAAAGTTGGATAATCCTCTGATAAAAGTGATCATAGGACCAAGAAGGGTTGGGAAATCCTTCTCTGCGCTTCACTTCCTTGGAAAACAAAAAGGTTTTGGTTATGTTAATTTTGATGACGAAAAATTGGTTTACGTAAAGGATTATGACGAAATTATTTCTGCAATGAACGATGTTTACAACAATCCGAAGCATATCTTGCTTGATGAGATACAGAACTTACAAAACTGGGAATTATTTGCGAATAGAATGCAAAGACAGGGATATGATGTCATAATCACTGGTAGCAATTCCAGGCTTCTCAGCAAAGAACTGGCAACACACCTTACTGGCAGGCACGTTTTGATAAATATTTTGCCATTTTCTTTCAAAGAGTACACAAAAGTGGAAAATAAGGCCCTTACAACTTCTGAGATTAAGACAAAACTAGATAATTATGTGTTACAAGGTGGTTACCCAGAACCTTGCGTGAAGCATCTTGACTATACAGACTATCTTTCAACACTGTTCAGCTCAGTGATCTACAAAGACATTGTTAAAAGATACAAGATAAGGTTTGCTCAGGGCCTGGAAGAAATGGCATTTTACCTTTTATCCAACATCGCAAGTGAGTATTCATATCACTCGTTAAGCAAAATGACAAAAATTCAAAGCGTTCACACGGTTAAAAAATATTTAGGCTATCTGGAAGAGGCTTTCCTTTTCTTCAGTCTTGGCAGATTCTCCTACAAAGTGAAAGAACAGTTATCATCAAACAAGAAAGTGTATTGCATTGACAACGGCTTCATCTACTCAAAAGCTTTCAAATTAAGTCCTGACACTGGAAAACTTTATGAGAATGTTGTTGCGATTGAGCTAAAAAAGGAAGAGTTGAATAATAAATACACCCTATACTATTGGAAGAATATCCAACAGGAAGAAGTTGATTTTGTCATAAAGGAGGGAACTAAGGTAAAACAACTGATTCAGGTCTGTGTGGATATGCAGAACTCTTTAACAAAAAAAAGAGAGCTAAGGGCGCTTGTCAAGGCAGGCAATGAATTGAGATGCAGCAACCTTCTTGTAGTTACAGAGGATTATGAAACAGAAGAGGAATTTGAGTGGTTTGGCATAAAAGCCAAGGTTAAAATGATTCCTTTATGGAAATGGCTATTGGGCAAAGAAAAATAAGTATGAAAAAATTCGATTTTGTATACCAGTATGCTGCAGCAATTACAAAACAAGGAACATTATGCAATCTTTGCAAAATCCTTCTCAAAGAATATCAGCGTCTTTGAAGGCAGAGAAGTCCGGTGCTTTGACTTGCAGGAGACTGGGAGAATTCTGAAGGCCAAGAAGATTCCCTGTCAAAGATAATATGATCTTGCATCTTTCGCGTGACAGAAGGGTTTATTTTTTCTTAAACAGCTGAGTCAAAGCGTTGGTCTTTTTTTGTATCTGTATATGTTTATTTGACTTTGTATGGAGAAAAACCTGCAAATAGTTGCAACACCAGGAAGTAGGCCCAATATACCCTCACAAAGTATTTATACCGTGCACATTTCTGGTGGTTAGTTATGAGGGTGTTGTTCTGCGCTGTTGGTAGTAATAGCCTCGGCCATATCACTCGTGCTCTTACTATTTCAAAAAGGCTAAAAGAGCTTGCCCCTGAGTTGCAGATTAGGATAGCCACTGACTATCCAAACATGCAGCTTTTCAGAGTTGATTTTTGCCATATTGGCCTGCATCTTGATAAGATTGTCGAGCCTGGGGGAATGCTTGTGCCTGTTGTTACAGCTCAGCTCAGGCAAGTGATTTCTGACTACAAACCGTACCTTATCGTTTTTGACACTTTTTTTGCCTTGCTGCCAGAAATCAATGTCAAGAAGGTTCTTGTGCTCAGAAAGTACCGTGACTCAGAGCTTGATATCTTTCTGAATAATGATTACTGCAGGCATTTTGACAGGGTGATTGTGCCTCATCCGAAGTATGAATTTCTGCAAGATATGTCTGATCCAAGGTTTGTTTTTGTTGGCTCAATTGTTAAGAATATCAATCCTGAACTTGTCCCACAACTAAAAAAAGATTATGGCATCTATGGCTTTACTGTTTTAGCCAACTGCGCAAGCGGTGCAATGCAGCAATCAGCTGATTTTCTAAGGTTAGTCGCTGACGTTTATCGAAAGGTAAATCATACTGTTTCAAAATTTATTATTATTAAGGGGCCGTGCAATGATGATTATCTTGAAGGAGACAATCTTGTTGTGCGTGATTTTGAGCCTAACCTTCCTGAGCTAATGCAGGCCTGCGATGTAGTGATCAGCAAGGCAGGCTATAACTCTGTCAACGAGATTATTTCTGGAGCTGTTCCTTCAATTCTTGTGCCTGTGCACAGAGACAACGATGACCAGTTGGAAAGGGCACAAAGGCTTGCTGCCAAGGGTGCGTCCATTGTGTTTGATAGTTTTGATTCAGAAAAATTGGCAGGATTAGTCATTGGTTTAAGGAGTTCTCCTGACAGGCTGTCACAGCTTAGGGCGAATCTTCAAAATATTTCCTTTCAGTCCGGAAACGACCAGGCTGCTTTGCAGATCCTGTCACTTTGCAGGCCAAAGAGTCGTCTTAGGGTTGGCAGGACTTGCAATAACAATTGTGTCTTCTGTGATTTGCTCGACATGCGTTGTGATGCAGACAAGGACTTGAATGCCATTGAGCAGGAGATTGACAGCCTTGCTGCCAGGAAAAAAACAGAGGTCATTCTGCCATGCAATTCTGACATCAGGCCTGATTTCCAGGAGATAATCCAGTATGCTAAATCTGCTGGCTTGAATGTAACTTTGCTTACTAATGGCAGGATGTTCTACTACAATCACTTCTGTCAAAAAACAAAACCATATGTGGACAAATTTTGCATATTCCTAGATGGAGGTCATGAAACTCATAACAAGATTACCCTTGTAGACTCTTTTAGCCAAGCAGTGCAAGGTGCAAGAAACCTTGTTGGAGCAGAAGTGCAGCTCTACAATGTAATAACCAAGCATGGAAACCTTAATGACTCTGTTGGTCTGGCAATAGAGCTTGGCATCAAGAAGTTTAGGCCTATTTTTCCTATAGCAAAGAACGAACACATTCCTGAAATTGCTGATTGTTATGGCTCTGTTGATGAAGCTGTGCAATTTGCAAAACCGAGCAATATCGAGGTAGTTACTGGCGAAGTGTTCCATAATCCATACATCCCTGATGACTTGAACCTTGACTATGATACTGCTGAGCTCAAGTATTCTTATAGCCCTTTAGAAAGAAAGCAGATAATTGACTGGGAAATCACTAACAGCTGCAACTATGGTTGCTGGTACTGTGGCCTGAAAAATGAGATGGCTGACTCTGTGCATGTTGATGGTTATGAAAAGGTCATTGAGCAGTTAAAGAAACTTCCTGGTGTCTGGGAAATAATTGTTTATGGAGGAGAGCCTTTGATTGTTGACAACATTTCAGAGATTCTGTCCAGTATTATTGAGAACACAAGGCACAAGATTATCATAGTGACTAATTTGTCTCCTTCTGTTGAGAACCTAAAAAAAATCCTTGACTTGCCTCCTGACAGGGCTAGGATTACTGCCTCTTTCCATTCTGATTATGTTGACCAGGATGCATTCTTTGAAAAAGCTGTCAAGGTGAATTCATTCTTGAAAGTAAAGGGAATTAAATTTGAGGTCGTCAGCGTTGCCATAAAGGATAGGCTGCCGAAATTGCTTGATTTTGGTAGGAAGTTGCAGAGAGCAGGCATTCCTTTCGAGCTCCAGCCTCACAGGCACAAGGGCTGCTTTGTTGATTACTCAGAGGAAGAGCAGGAATTCATCGCAGCTCAGGGCAGGACTTTTGGATTGGGTGATATGAATTTCAAAGATAGGTTGTGCTATGCTGGTGTTGACTATTTTGTTCTTGGTGAAAACGGTGATTGTTACAGGTGCTATGCTGCAAAGGTTTTGGGAAAAAACTCTGATAGCTATCTTGGAAACATAAGTGATGGAACTTTTAAGCCTTGGAATAGCCCGAGGAAGTGTATCTATGAGCGCTGCCAGTGCATTACTCCTTACGCCAATAATCTGGTTGAAAGGGAAAAGGATGTCAGTATTGTAATACCCTCATACAACCGCAAGGAACTTCTTGAGCCAGCTCTTGCTTCCTTGTTCATGCAGGACTATCCAAGGGATAAGTATGAGATTGTTGTTGTGGATGATGGCAGCAAAGATAACACTTTGGATATGGTTAAGCAGCTCAAGCCAACCTGCGACCTGAAGTATGTTTATTGGCCAAGGTCAAGGCCTTATGTCTTTGGCGAAGCTGGCAACAGGGCTGGCCCTGCGAGAAACCTTGGCGTGATGCACAGTGCAGGAAAAAACCTGTTGTTCTGGGATTCTGACATGGTTGCTGCAAGGGACATGCTAAATCAGCATATGTCGAATTATTCTGGTGCTTCTGTTGTGCTTGGCTTGCGCAAGAATTTGAAGCAGATTGACAACAAAAAACTGTTGGAGAAATTAGTCGGCAATGTCTCTTTTGAGGTCTTAGATTTTGGTCCTGATACCAGACTAGGCAAAATCTTGGCAGAAAATAATTATGATATCAACGGTTTCAAGAATCCATGGTTTTTTGTGATGTCCAATAACCTGCTGCTGAGCAAGTGGCTTTTTGATTCTGTTGGTGGTTTTGACAATAACTTTGTCTTTTGGGGTGACGAGGACCAGGAGCTTGGGTACAGGCTTTGGCAGGATGGCATCGAATTTGGTGTGAATACAGAAGCGATTGGTTATCATCAGCATCATGAGGAAGAATCAATTGATACTAATAACTTCCAGACTACGAAGAATCTTCATTTGAGCATCAGCTACAAGAAACACCTAAGCTGCACGATATATTCTGGTTATATGGAGTTTCGAAAACCGCATGAAAATGAGATGGCAGTACCTTATTTTGTAACTATTAATCCAACCAGCTTATGCAACTTGCATTGTCCTATGTGTTCCACTCCTACTAGTAGACAGGATATTGAGCTGTCCTTTGAGGATATGAAGATAGTTGTGGATGAAGTTCACGCAATTGGTATCAAAAGAATCAGCTTCTGCGGTGGAGGAGAGCCAACTCTGCACAAGGACTTCTTCGGGATTTTGGCTTATGCAAAGCAAAAGGGATTAGTTGTATACCTCAATACAAATGGTTCTTTCAACTCTGGCATTGCAGACAGACTTGTCAAATCAGGCATTGATTTTGTCATTTTCTCTCTTGATTTTTCTGACCCAAAAAAGCATGATGGTTTCCGTGGAATGCCTGGGCTATTTGATTGTGTTGTTTCTAACATTGAAAGATTGAAGAATACAACTAAAGTTAGGATTAGGGCTGTTAT
>JBDRIZ010000035.1:0-6668 GCA_043815525.1 Candidatus Woesearchaeota archaeon | reverse complement strand
GTAAGCTCACTCACAACCTCGCGGTCAGTCTTGTTGAACCTGTGCAATAGGAAGATTCCTGGCTGCATAGGCTTTATCTCCTGGCTTATGAACCTTCCAAATCCTGCAAGGTCAGTTGTGACTGCAGGCACTCCAAGCGCTGCTGACTCAAGAGGCGTGTAACCCCATGGCTCGTAGTAGCTTGGGAATATTCCTAAGTGGCAGGCCTGCATGCTCTCGTAGTAGCTTATATCCAAAAGGCCGTCAGCTCCTGTAAGATAGATTGGGTACATTATCACTTTTACCCTGTCCTCTTTCTTGTTCAAAAGATTGCTCTCCTTAAACCCGTTGACTATCGGGTCATTTGCCTCATCCTGCAAATCATGCGTCGCAAGGTGTGGCAGACCCTGTTTCTTGAGCTTCAAAACCTTTCTTTGGATATCATCCAGCACCTCTGGGTCAAGAAGGGTTTTTTCTGTAATCTTATGCTGGCTCACCAATCCGTAAATAAGCCGGTTCTTTATGTCATCATGGGAATCCTCGACAGAGTCCCTGATGTCGTTGAAGAATGTCTTGTTCTCCACAAGCTCTGGTCTAGTGCCTCTGATGCCTGCAGGTATCCAGAAGAAGCAAGCAACAGTCCTTTGCGACCTCTCCTGCTTCAGGCGCTCGTTTAGCTTTCCAAGAGATTTTATGAGAACATCTATTCCCTTGTCACGATATTCGTATCTTCCCACTATGAAGTAGAACACTGTCTTGTCAAGGTCAAACGTGTAGTGCGGGAAAAAATAGTACATGAGAAACTCCCTTAACCTGTTCTTGTACAATCTGTGCTTGATGGTTGTCTCTTCAAATGTTGGAAATTTTGACATGTCAAGACCGTTTAGGGTCAGGACATCAGGCTTTCTCTTGAAGAAATGCTCTGCCTCCATCCCGGTTATTTCAGAAACTGTCGTGAATACATTGGCTGTGTTTGCGCATGCTTTCTCAGTGAAATGCTTTGCAGCGACCTTATGAGTGTATGCAGCCTTGTCTGCTTCTATAGTCTCAAGCTCATTGTAAAGGTTTACATTGCTTGAGGCAAGAGTCCTTCCAAGCATTGTCGCATGCGTTGTAAATACTGTGGCTACCCCTGACTTTTTGCTGTTCAAATACAAAAGGCCTGCTCCTGAGAGCCATTCATGGAAATGTGCTACACACTTTTTTGCTCCCTTGCCAGCAAGTTCTATCAAGCGGCCTGCTGCAGTCGCCCAGACTACAGGCTGGTCATAGTCAAACCACTCTGTCCCAAGACTGTCTATCTTGTATTCGTCCCAGAGCCTTGACTTGATATTATTCTTGTTTTGCGAATACCCTGAGAAGTCTATTAGTATTGTGCTTGGATTTCCTTGAACAAGCCAATGCCCAAAATGGCAGACTATCCCTTCTTTTTTCAGTGTCTCAAATACCTTCTTGAGCCAGTCAGGAGCAGCTTTTTCCTGCAGTTCACCAACCACCTTGTCAGGGAAATATGGCCCTACAAGAAAGTAACCATCATGGTAGTGCTCCTGCATCTGCAGCACTTTTGACTTCACTACAGTGTAGATGCCTCCTACCTTGTTGCATACCTCCCAGGAAACCTCAAACAGAACATCAGCTTTTTTTTCTATGATATGTACACCTCTTTTGCTTTTGTCTTGCCAAGGCTTATATATATTTCTTTTGAAAAAAAAAGTCCAAAATACTCTGCAACTCCAAATAGAAAACTTTTTAAATAGTAATACCTGAGCCTCATCACTGTAGTTATAGGTACTATAAAGAGAGGAAATGACAGGAAGACCAGCGATGCTTGTTCTAGAGGTGTTCCTGTGAGAGTGCTTATGTTCGGCTGGGAGTTTCCGCCGTACAGCATGGGTGGGCTTGGCACTGCATGCCACGGCCTGACCAGAGGGCTTGTGTGTCAGGGTGTTGATGTCACTTTTGTCATACCAAAAGCCTCTGGAGAGTTTAAGAAAAGCCATGTTGACATTGTGGTGGCAGATAACGTTGGAAGAAACATCACGATAAAAGAGGTTGATTCGCTGCTTGTGCCTTACATCACAAGCGATGCTTATGTCGAGAGGCTAAAGCACCTTGGGTCCACAAGGAATTGTGCAAGCAGCATCTACGGCTCAAACCTCTACCAGGAGGTCTACAGATATTCAGAGAAGGCAAAGCACATTGCCTCTGGAGACAGGTTTGACGTAATCCACTGCCATGACTGGATGACTTATCCAGCAGGCATTAAGGCAAAGGAAGTGACTGGGCTGCCGCTTGTTGTCCATATTCACGCAACTGAGTTTGACAGGACAGGCGGAAACCCAAACCAGGTTGTTTACGAGACAGAGAGGGAAGGATTTCACGCTGCAGACAAGATTCTTGCAGTCAGCAATTTCACGAAGCAGAAGGTTGTGTACCATTATGGGATTGATCCTGCAAAAGTGGAGGTGGTGCATAATGGTGTCGAGTTTGCTGAGCAAGTCCCAGGGCCACGGATTGAAAAAAGAGACAAGGTGGTGCTGTTTCTTGGAAGGATTACTATCCAAAAAGGCCCGGAATATTTTCTGTATGCTGCGAGAATGGTGCTAAATATCGAGAAGAATGTCAAGTTCGTGGTTGTTGGCACAGGAGACATGGAGTCATTCATGATAGAAAAAGCTGCTGAGCTTGGCATTGCAGACAAGGTGCTATTTGCAGGATTCCTTCGCGGAAAGGACATTGAGCGGGCTTACAGGATGGCTGACCTTTATGTCATGCCAAGCATATCAGAGCCTTTTGGCATCACCCCGCTTGAGAGCATGAGCAATGGCACTCCTGTAATTATATCAAAGCAGTCTGGAGTCAGCGAGGTCATTAGCCACTGTCTCAAGGTTGATTTTTGGGATGTTCATGAGCTCGCAAACAAGATAGTTTCGGTCTTGAGGTATGAGGAGTTGCATAGCTGCCTAAAAGAGCACGGTTCGATGGAAGTCAGCAAATTCAACTGGAACAAGCCTGCCTTGAAGTGCATTGATGCATACAGGCAGGTGGGTGTTGCATGGTAAGCGTCTGCTTCTATTTCCAGGTACATCAGCCTATGAGGCTTCGCAAATATTCTGTTTTTGAGATAGGGTCTTCAAGAAATTATTTTGACAACAATAAGAACAAGGAGATAGTTGACAAGGTAAAGACGAAGTGCTACCTGCCGGCAAATAATCTGATGCTGGAGCTGATTAGGAGGTTGGACGGCAAGTTCAAGATTGCCTACAGTATCTCTGGCGTGGCTCTTGAGCAGTTCAAGGAGTGGGCTCCTGAGGTGATTGACAGCTTCAAGGAGCTTGCAGCAACTGGCTGCGTAGAGTTCCTGGCAGAGACCTATCACCACAGCCTCTCTTTTCTGTACTCAAAAGATGAATTCAGGGAGCAGGTTGCAAAGCACCATTCTGAAATCAATCGCCTTTTCGGCCAGAGCCCAAAGGTCTTTAGGAACACAGAGTTGATATACAACAACGAGCTCGCGTGGCATGCTGAAAATATGGGCTACCAGGGTGTCTTGGCAGAGGGAGCTGACCACGTGCTTGGCTGGCGCAGCCCGAACTTTCTGTACAGGCCTGTCACAACAAGCAAGATCAAGCTTCTTTTGAAGAACTACAGGCTCTCTGACGACATTGCCTTCAGGTTCTCCAACAAGGGCTGGAATGAGTGGCCGCTGAATGTCGATAAGTACTGCCGCTGGCTTAATGCCAATAACGGAAACGGCAATGTTGTGAACCTTTTCATGGACTACGAGACCTTCGGCGAACACCAGTGGGAGGACACAGGTATTTTTGAATTCATGAGGCACCTTCCTGAAGCGATACTGAGGCATCCTGACAATGAATTCAAGACTCCTTCAGAGGTCATCAAGAGCTATCCTGTGGTGGGAGACTTAGACATACATCACCCTATCTCATGGGCTGATATTGAAAGGGACACTTCAGCATGGCTTGGCAACAGCATGCAGCAGTCTGCTGCACACCACCTCTATTGCATGGAAGAGGAGATAAAGGCCACTAACGATCCGGCACTTATTGAGGACTGGAGGAGGCTTCAGACCAGCGACCACTTCTACTACATGTGCACAAAGTGGTTCAATGACGGAGACGTGCATAAATATTTTAACCCATACGACAGCCCTTACGAATCATTCATTGCATTCATGAACATAATCAATGACCTCAGGCAGCGTGCAAAGCCGCTTGAGCAGGAAAAAGAGGTGGTGTAATTGGCAAAAAAAAGGGTAAGAACATCAAAAAAGAATTCTGTGGAAGTCAGGATTATTAAGAAGGCTTACGGCAAGGCGCCAGAGGAATACGCTTTTATGCTTGCTGACGGAAGAAAGCTTCGGAGCTTAACAGAGCTGATACATTCCTTAAAGGACATGAGCGACGAGGTTTTCACACACCATGTGAACGATTTCAAGAACGACTTCGCGACATGGGTGCACGACATTTTCGAGGACAAGGAGCTTTCAGCAGAGCTTCGCAGCATCAGGGACAGGCTCAAGACGCAGGAGCATCTGCTAAAGAAGCTTGCCAAGGTAAAATGACTCACATCCCTGAAGACAAGCACTTCTACGCTATCGACGGCAAGGTGCTGAAAAACGCTGAAGACCTTTCTGTGGCGTTGCGGAGCATGGACCACAAGACATTCCACCATCACGTAACAAGCCACAAGAACGACTTTGCCACTTGGGCAAGAGAGGTCTTGCATGATGAGGGGCTGGCTAAACGTCTCTTGGCTGCAAAATCCCAGGAAGCAATGATAAAGGCTGTGAAAACAGATGTTATTAAGAAACCGCGCTACATAGATTTTTTGGAGGGTCTTGCGCTCGGAATAATCATTGGCCTGATACTGGCAAAGCTAATCTACTAAGGCAGCCTGTCGTATTGGTCCTTAACCTTGTACTTGTCAGAATTAAGAATTTCGTAATAGAGCTTCTGGAACTCAGGGTCAGTCTTTCTTTTCCTGAATAATAGGTATGCCACTATCACAAACAGGATTATGCATATGTTGATTAGGAGTTCGTTCACAATTGTCAAAAAGTCCTGGGAGTATTTAAGGATTTTGATATATGGAGTTTGAGCTGCACAACAAAAACTTAAATACACATCATCCTTTCTGTCTTCCATGATCCCTGACCTATCAGAAATAAAGCTTTTGAGGAAAAGGCTTGGTATGACCCAGCAGCAGCTTGCCAAAAGCAGCGGCATTTCCCAATCTCTCTTGGCAAAGATAGAGTCAGGAAGGGTTGAGCCTTCCTACTCCAAGGCTGTCAGTCTATTCAATGTGCTGTACAGGGCAGAGTCAGGAATCCTTGATGCGCAAAAGATCATGCAGAAAAAGGTTATTTCTGTGAACCCGAAGACTCGAGTGGCCAAAGCTATAGCTGTCATGAAAAAGCACAACATAAGCCAGCTTCCTGTTATGGACAATGGCCAGGCTATTGGGCTTCTGAGCGAGTCAACAATACTTGCTGCCTTGCTGGAAAAAAAGGGTGATTTTGTCGGGGAGATAATGGATGAGCCACCCCCTGTCATATCCACTAAGGCAAATTCGAAGATAGTCTCACAGATTCTCAAGTATTATCCAATAGTCCTTGTGAGTGAGAAAGGAAAAGTCAAGGGAGTTATTACCAAGTCAGACATTTTGGCAGGGTTCTAAGTTTTGCATCCGCAAAGTGATTTGTGAAATGTGACTGCAAAGACTATGCTTACAGATGACAGGATTATCATTGCAAAGAAAAGCGCAGTAAAACCATAAAAGTACACTACTATTCCTCCTGCAAATGCTCCTACTGCACTTACGAATGCAGTGACTCCCTTGTCAAGCCCCCAATCAGAGGCATACCTGCCCCTTGTTAGGTTTGATGAATAGAGAAGGTCATAGCAGGGTGTTCCGAGAGCCTCACCAACTGCGAAAATCAATTGTATTCCGTAAATCTGCCAGACAGAGTCTGCAAAAAGGTAGCAAACCCATCCTGCAATCCTAAAGCAGAAGTTTGCAGTCATGAAATGCAGTGCAAGCCTTTTTTTGTTCAAGAACCTGCTCAGCACCAGAGTGAGCAACCCGTATCCAATGACATAGAAGCTCCAGATTCCGCCAATGTGGTACACTGCAGCGTCAATCCTTTGCACATAAATTGCGTACAATGGAGCAAACATCTCATTGGCAAAAACAAGAGTTGATGAGAAGTATCTGCCCAAGCTGAACCTTCATTTGCAAAGCCCAGAAAATAGAATTATATAATATTTTCTATAATCCAAATTGCCAAAAAAACTACGCAGCCTGCTCTATCTTGATGTTGTACTGTCCTGGGAACTTGTAGCAGAATCTCTTCATCGCCTGCTTTGCATAGTCAAGGTGCTGCTTGTCTAACTTTAACGTGACAAGCTCCTGTCCCTGCTTTACTTGCGCAGCAGTTCCGATAGGCTTGCCGTATGACAGCTGCATTCCTGTGCTCATCCTGTCTGCGCCTGCGCCTGATGCAAGGGGGTTCTCCCGCAATATGTGGTGCGGGAACATCCGTATCTTCATGTGATAGTTGGACTTTCCTACATGCTTCTCAAGGACCTTGTTTGAGCTCTGGCGTGCAGACTCTATTGCGTTGTGCCTTATCTGTATTGACTGTTTTGAAACCAGATGGATTGTCA
>JBDRIZ010000034.1:0-4435 GCA_043815525.1 Candidatus Woesearchaeota archaeon | reverse complement strand
AACAGTACTCCTCGCATGCTGCAACTAATGTCTATGGCGATAAGGTCGCGATAATTTTGTGGACAGAAAATCCTCTGGCAATATTGATAAGCCAGAAGGAGATTGCAGAAAGCTACAGGAAGTATTTTGAATTGTTGTGGGGTATTGCAAAAGAGTAAAATGGAGTGGCGATGTGTCATCCTTGATGCTGATGGGGTTGTTATTGACAAGGAGCTTTTTAGCGCTCAGCTTGAGCGTGACTATGGGATAAGGCATGAGGCAACCCAGGAATTCTTCTCAGGTGTTTTTCAGCCATGTCTTGTTGGAAAACAAGACCTAAAGCGGGTGTTGGTCCCATACCTTGAGAAATGGCATTGGAAAGGTTCTGTCAACGATTTTCTTGCGTACTGGTTTAGGTCTGAGTACAGCATAAATCAGAAGGTCATGGATCTTGTTCAAAACCAAAGGAGGCAAGGGGTTTCTTTCTATATTGCTACGAATCAGGAAAAGTACAGGACAGAATACATGAAGCATGATATGGGATTTGAGAAGTCTTTTGATGATATCTTCTCTTCTGCATATTTGGGCTGCAAAAAGGATGACAGAATGTTTCTTTCGTTAATGTATGAAAGCATTTCAAGGTCTGGTAGAATCGCTAGGCAGGATGTGCTTTTCTGGGATGATGATATTCAAAATGTGGAGGCTGCAAGAGAGTTTGGTTTCAATTCTAACCTATTTGATGGGTTTGATGGCTTTCGCAGGGTTACGAATGCATTCTTAAGAAGGTTATGAGGTCTTTTTCCTGAAGCTGTCAATCTTGATTATAAACGCGGTGACTATCATCGATATGCCAATGATTATTGCAGGCACAGTGTATTGTCTCTCGACAACAACTGGTGATTTCTCTATTATAGGTATCTGGTGGCATGCAAAGTCGCTGCCGCAGTAAGACTCTTCTCCGCATTCGTTGTCTTTCTTGCATTCCCTGCCGCTGATGTTTACAAGCCATGTCCCTACTGCGATTATGATTACTATTATGACAATTGCTGTGACAAGCGCCTCTCCGGATTTTGCCATGCTGCTAAAGCATAACTCAAAAACTTATAAACCTTTGCCAAAAGACTACTGTTAAGTAATGAACTAATGAGATATCAGAAATACTAATGATTGACTATTCAGGAAAGCGAAAATTTTTATACATATTTTTTTTACAGTAATGGATGGGAAAACTGTTGCAGCTCAGGATTTCCTTGGATGGCATCGAGCCAGAGATATGGAGAACCTTTCAGGTGGACGATACTATCAGTTTTGAATTGTTGCACTGTGTCATACAGGACATCATGGGCTGGTCCAATTACCATATGTATGAGTTCTTGATTGAGGGTGAAACAATTACTTGTGATGAAGAAGGTTTCAACCTGGCAGAGGCTTCCTTCAGGAAGCTTGAGAAAAATCCGGAGTTTCTTAAATTGGTGAAAAGACAGGTCCAAAAGAAGCACTCTACGTCTTTGGACGTCGGAAAAATCAATGAGATTCTTCATAATCCAAGCAAGGACAAAACAGGTTCAAATTTGACTATGGAAAGCAAGGTTTGCGAATTAATAAATGTTGAAGGTCAGAGGTTTTCTTATATGTATGATTTCGGTGACAACTGGTTGCACTCTTTGGCAGTAGAACGCATTTCGGATGACAACGGCAGTGTTCACGCTCCAGTCTGCACCGGTGGCAGCCGTGCCTGCCCTCCAGAGGATTGCGGTGGATTGTCAGGCTATGAGCACCTCATGAAGGTCAGGTTGGATAAAAAACACCCTGAGTACAAGGAGCTGATTAAGGGTTGGCTCGGAGAGGGTTATGATCCAGAATATTTTGATGCTGGGCATATGAACAAGCTCATTACTGATGGTAAAGACTTGGAGGAAGAGTATATTCCGCTCTCGGAGCTATTGGAAGATGACTGCCCAAAAATCAAAGAGATAACCACATTGCTCAATCGTGAGGAAGAATACAAAAATTATATTGGGGAAGTCGAATCGGCAATTGCAGAATTCTTCCTGGAAAACCCAAAGCTGAAAGACAAGGATGTTGAAAGCTTTTTAAATAATATCAAGCAGAATTACCTGCAAGACCTTGACTTCTTTCAAGAGGATCTTGAGAAAAAAATTGTTCTTCGCCTAAGTTATGCCATACAGGAAGAACCAATAACCCACCATGAACTGAAACTTGTACTAAACTATGTCCTGTGGTCTCTGGACAATCGCTCGTGGATCCCTGACAGGCAGGCTTTTGTGAAGTGGCTGCCATATTTTTTTGGTATGTATGATAAGAAACAAGCGAAAGAATACGAGACTAATATGCGGAAGGTTGCGAGAAGGTTAGGCATACCTTCTGACAAGGTTAACATGATGCTTATGAAGGATGATGCAAGCATAACTGCCGAAGAGATGGAAGCTTCCAAAAGTGAAAGCGAATTCTTTGCGCTTGATGACGATGAGAAACTTGAGTATGTTGTCCGCAACTATTATGAGGCACCTTCAATCGTCAGGCAATTTGTCGAAAAACTTGAGGAGAAAAAGGATTATGCAACAATAGAAACGCTCTTTAAGTCCATGATGCAAAAAACTGGGAATTTTCCACTTTTCGAATTCATGCTGGGGCTAAACTATAATTCTAAGGGGGATGATAAGCTTGCAAGGCATCACATGCAGAACGCAGTCAGAAATCTTGAGAATGCTCCTGCAGGACTTATAATTGGGGAGGATAGAGAAAAAATTCTTCAGTTGATGCGTAAGCATGTGAAATGAAGGTTGCATATGACAAAAGTGGCAGAAAGATATACAAGTTCAGCCATTCTGTCCACCAGGGAGGATATCTATATTGTCATCGGGTAGTTGATAATTCAGTAATAACCAACAAAGACGGATTGAAGAACGCACTGAAAGCTATTGCCATGAAGTTCGGATTCCTAGATCCTACTGTTAAGGTGTATGACCGTATCATGTTTTTATTCTTTTTCCCAAGGTTGACTACTTCTCCGAAGGATATTATTGCTGCGATCCAAAAGAATATCTCCTCATTTGCGCAGTGGGATGATGAATACCTCTGGACTGGTGCATATGACCTTCAGGAAAAATTCTTGAAAAAGGATCTGGAAAGGTTTGGGTTTGATTACGACAAGGGTTGAGCGCTGCAAACATATTTATTTACTGAATTCTTCGCTTATATAATGCGCAAGGTCGTTGGCATTGGCAGCGTGAAAATTGGCGGCTCCAATCCTGTTGCTGTCCAGAGCATGTGTAATACCAAGACCTCAGATGTCAATGCAACAGTCAGGCAGATACTGACTTTGGAAAAAGCAGGTTGCGAGATTGTCAGGCTTTCTGTTCCTGACATGCTCTCAGCGAGGGCTCTCAAGAGAATTAGGAAGTTAGTGAAAATACCCCTTGTTGCTGACATCCATTTTGATTATAGGCTTGCTGTTGCCTCAGCACCTTTTGTTGATAAGTTGAGGATAAACCCTGGAAATATTGGGTTGGCTAAAATTAGGTTTGTTGTTGAATCAGCAAGAAAGTATGGCATGCCTATCAGGATAGGTGTCAATTCTGGTTCAATTGAGAAGGATTTGCTCACCAGGTACGGCCATTCTCCTAGAGCGATGTTTGAGTCTGTCAAAAGAAACGTGAATATTCTTGAGTCGTATGGTTTCACAAATATTGTGATCTCAGCCAAGATGTCAGATGTTACAAGCACGATTTCTGTATGTCGTATGATCGCAAAAAAATTCCGGTATCCTATGCACGTCGGCATCACTGAAGCAGGCACTCTTTTGGATGGCAGTATCAAGTCATCATTGGGAATAGGAATACTGCTCAGTGAGGGCATTGGAGACACAATTAGGGTTTCAGTTACTGAAAACCCTGTAAAGGAGGTTGAGGTTGGCTACAGCATCCTGCAATTCTTGGGTTTGAGGCGCACAAGGAGGGAGATTATCTCATGCCCGACCTGCTCCAGGACAAAGGTTGATTTGATTGCTATCACCAAAGAGATTGAGAAGAAGACTGAAAATATCAGGAGCCCTATTAGGATTGCTGTGATGGGTTGCGTTGTCAATGGTCCTGGCGAAGCAAGGAATGCTGACATTGGTATAGCCTGTGGTAACAAAATGGGTGTTATCTTCAGGAATGGGAAGATTATCCGCTCTGTCTCCGAGGATAAGATTGTGGAGGAATTGATGAAAGAAATCAGGTTGACCCTAGCATAATCAACATCTCGTAACATTAATAAGCGTCGAGCAGAAATTCATGGATTATACGGCAGTGATCTAGCGGCTATGATTCGAGCTTCCCAAGCTTGACACCCGGGTTCGAGCAGCGTAGATGTACCCTGGGGACATTGGACCACGCTTCTGTGGGCAAAACCCTGAAGGGTTCAACGCGACGAAAATCCCGGCTGCCGTATT
>JBDRIZ010000033.1:0-2600 GCA_043815525.1 Candidatus Woesearchaeota archaeon | reverse complement strand
GACAGGTCCTGAGAGCATCAAGAGAACAACAACTAAGAGAGTGACTAATATGCTGGCAACAGCTGAATGCTTCGCCATTTACCACCTCTTTTGCACTATTAAGTGCTGTCCAGGACAGTCTGAATATAAATGTTACGATTCATAACCTGCCAAAAGGTTCATTGCACTTATGGTCATCTAAACATGGTAAATATATATCTGGCCAGCGTCCATCCAACATGGGGTAGCGAGCCTCTCAGAAAACCCTTTGGTCAGGATACACCCTTATGCCGCCATGCTCGATGTGGAATGGATAAACCCCCTTGCCGTGGTTTGTGCGCCTCATCTTGAGGATTGTGAGGCCCCTGTAGAACTCCGCAGCCTCCTTCCTGCGAATCAATTGCAGATAGATTATTCCGTCAGCAACAAAATCCTGGAAACCATACTGTATCTCTGACTCCTCAGACTTTTCCCGCTCATGAATTAGGATTGAAGTGCATCCCAGCTTACGAAAGGTCTGCATCAGCGACGCTGTCCCCCCTCTTGGACCAAGCCGGTAGTTGTGGCTTAGGTGGATTGCCAGCGACAAGGAATCAAGCACAAGGCGCTGCGGCTGCAGATGATTTAGCCCTGCAATGAACTCGCTGTCCATGAGCTTTTTCACAGCGTCCTCTCCTTGGACAAGGTTGATATCCAATTTCAACAGATGGATCTTCTTCTCGTCAATGAATTTTCGCAAGTCCATGCCGAGAGCATCTGCCTGTTGAACCAGGCTTTCAGGATCCTCCTCGAGCGAGATGTACACGCCGTTCTCTCCAATTGCGCCTCCGCTGCGCAAGAACTGCAGGCCAAATGTGCTTTTTGCGCTGCCAGGAGTGCCAGTGACAATAACAGACGCACCACAAGGTATGCCCCCCTCAATCAAGTTGTCCAATCCTGTTATTCCAGTGGCAACTCTTCTTATGATCATGAGAATATGACCTCGCTCACAACTCCGTCAGTGGTGTTCACGACAATCCTTGAGTCAAAGGACGCAGTGCCTGCAATCATGCTCCCAAACTTAAGGCTTCCGAGCTGCTTTGTATCACATTCGCCGATATCGCTTGTGATAGCATCAGTGTAGTGGCCTGCCTGCTGCAAGAAACTCGAAACACCAGGTATGTAGTTCATAAGGAACCTGCCTTCTGAATTCAATGTGTAGAGTGTGCCGTCACTTGTTCCGACAATTATTTCAGGACTGCCATCCCTGTTAATGTCAGCTGCTATTGGGCTGGAATTAACCCATCCATCGGTCCGGAAAGTCCAAACCTTTGCGCCGCTGCTTGAAAGGGCGTAGACATTCTGGTCGCAAGAACCAAAAATGATCTCAAGCTTCCCATCATTGTTTATGTCAAAAAGGCATGGTTTTGCGATAATAGGTCCGCACGCAAAGCTCCATGCAGGAGAGCCATGGCTTGTTAGGACAAAAAGCCTGCCAAGACTTGTTCCCACAACCACAAACAGCCTCTTGTCACCTTCAAGGTGGCCGACTGCGGGCTGCGCTGCAACCTTTGACTTGGTATCATGGTGCCAAATCTCATCACCATCAGTCGAGACACAGTACACCCTGCCAGAATTCGAGCCAAACACAATGCATACGTCCTGCTCTCTTTCCAAAAGGGTTGGGGAGCTCTCAATGCCAGAATTTGCGTTGAAAGTGCGAAGCAGCCTGCCTCGACTGTCCAGGAAAATCAGTCTGCCTTGTGTGTTGGCGAACACAATCTCCTTTTTCGATTTATGGTTCAGAACAAGAGGCACAGTCCTTATTGGCGCCCGGGAATTGTACTTCCATAACAGCTTTCCCTTGTGGCTAAGGCAGTGCAAGACACAGTTGTTGGCTCCAAAAACAACCTCAGGAAACCCATCACCGTTGATGTCATCAACTGCAGGCATCTCGAGAATTGAAGAGAAAGAATCCCCTTCAAAGAAAAATTTTTGCTCAAGGGACATCACACACTTGAGTTTTACATGCCAGAGCTTTCTTAAGTTCTGGTCTAGGGCGATGACATCCCCTGATTGCGTGCACGCAACAATCAGACAATCATGACCATATGAGTATATGGCAGGAGAGCCTGTAATCCGGCTCCCAGTGTCAAAACTATACCTCTTTTTGAGGCTGCATTTCAAAAGCAGCATCCTGCAAAATGATTGTCGAGACAATATTTAAGCTTTTCCAACGGCATAAGGTCAAAACTCATGCGGGAGTCAGACGAGAGCGCTGTCAGGGGTGGGCCCTACGGGAAGACAGCTCTCTTGATGATTATGACGAGAGTTTTGAAGCTGTTAGCGGTTGCCAACAAATGAAGCTATGAGTGCGTAGCAAGTGTGTATATTTATATCTTTTTGTGTATTAGTAATGATAAATGTGTTAAAATATGTATTTATGAACTTATTGAGAAAAATTTAAATAGGCGAGAGCAAATATTGCCTTAATGCGATTGGGACTGTGGAGCAGCTCGCCAGACTGGAAATTGGCAAGGGAGATATCCAGAAATTCTGTTGCATTAAGAAACAACGCTGATGTGCCAGAAGAAGTCAACAGGCGGCTTGACAGGGTTCTTAAGTCAAAATTTCCGCACAAC
>JBDRIZ010000032.1:0-2268 GCA_043815525.1 Candidatus Woesearchaeota archaeon | reverse complement strand
AGGCTAAGGTCAATGACAGCATCGTTTGAGTCTGGTTTGGGCATCAGGTCAGCGAACCCCTGAAGGTATAAATAATTTGCCAAAACCAATCCAGGAGTCACTCGACAAAAATTTGCTATTGCGATTTTTTTGAAATTTCTTCAATATCTACATCATTCCATGAATATATTTCAGACTGGATGAAAATCCTTCATTTATTACGAAATACCTTCACAATTCCAGGAAAAACTCATATTAAGACAGCTGCCATAATACACCTGTAAAGCGACGCTCAGGCAGACAAGCCAGATACTCCTTTGGTGCAACTGACCTAGCGAGAGCAATGCAGGTGAGAATAATGAACCAACTTGAGGAAATGTTGAGGAAATTCAAGATAATAGGCTGTTGTGAAACCTATGAATCAATGTGTGACAGGGTATTTCATTCAGTGACAATGCATGAAACAAGATACTCTGCAGACCACGCAGAAATCGAAAAATTCAGGAACGAAATAAAGGCAATGTTCATTAAAGGTGAAATAGTGCCGAGCACCCCGATTCTGACTAATGCAGGAAGATATGCTGACAAGCCACTGACAGCATGCTCAGTGCCACCGCTCAGCCTAAGGCAAGACCTCAAGAAAACAAAAGAAGTTGTTGACCAATACCACCAGAAAGGCATGGGAACAGGCTTTAACTTTGACGACTGCGAAAATCCTGTGGAGATATTGGACTACCTCAACAGGGTTGCGCTGGAAGGGCAAAAGAGCGGAAAGGAGGACAGGCCAGTAGGCAACATGGCAGTGATATCATGCGACCATCCAATGATAGAGGAGTTTGTACAGCACAAGTCAAAAAACAAGCACAGCCAATGGGCCTTCAACATATCAGTGAATGTGAAAAAAGAGCTGATTGAAAGCTACAGGACAGGACAGAGTTACACGCTAAGCAACGGAAAGACAGTGGATGCAGGAAGACTACTGGGAATATTGTCAGAAAATGCCTGGGAGTGCGGAGACCCTGGAATAGTCTTCATGGAAAGATTTGATGAGACAAACCCTGTGCCACAGCTGGGCAAATACAAATCGCTTGCGCCGTGCGGGGAGGTGGCAATGACAGAAGGCGAGACCTGCCAGTTCGCGTACATAAACCTCGCAAAGTTTGTGGACAAAGATTGACTACGAGAAACTTGGAGAAGCAGTAAATGGCACTGTCAGGTTCCTGGACGATTGCATTGATGTCAGCATCAACAACTACAACAACAAAAAAAGCGAGGAAGTGATGAACAGCAAGCGAAAGATTGGGCTTGGGATATGCGGATTTGCAGACATGCTCATAAAGATGGATATTTCCTACGACTCTGATACTGCAGAGCAGGAGGCAGCAAACATCATGAGCTTCATCAACTACAAGAGCAAGCAGGCATCGATTGACCTTGCAAAAAAAAGAGGGAGGTTTCCTGCATTTAAGGACAAGGAAACCAGGTACCACAACGGTTTCATAGCTGAAAGGTACGGAAAATACTCAACTGAAACAGTCAGCTCCAAAGAATGGAAAAAACTCAGCAGGGAAATAAATCAGTATGGAATCAGAAACTGCAGCACAACAGCAATTCCCCCAACAGGAAGAAGCTCGGCAATCATCGGTGCGTCAGCAGCCATAGAGCCATATTTTAACCTGACACTTACAGAAGAAATGCAGGAAGACCTGAGAGCAAAACTTGTGGATTGCGGTGTCAAAAATGAAATTGATGCAATAATAACAAAAGGCAGGGAAGGACGCCTGAGCAGTAAGGATCTTCCAGCAGCCATAAGCAGCATATACAAGACATGCCTGGAGATAAGCCCTCAAAGGCACTTAAGAGTTGTAGCAATGCTGCAGAAATTCACAGATGAGTCCATAGCAAAGACAGTCAACATGGCAGAAAACTCCACACCAGCTGATGTATTGGGAGTTTATCTGCAAGCCTATGAGCTGGGGCTAAAAGGCATAACCACATACAGGAACAACAGCAGGACAAACCAGCCAAAACCAGGGTGAGAAAATGGAAATAGAAATAAGAGCATATGTTGAAAATGCAAGCGACGTCAAGAATAATCTGCGAACAATGAAAGCAGCGATGACAGAACGCACAGAGATAGAAGACAGATGGTACTGCCAGAAGCAGGCAAGAAACTATGAGGAAACCAGAATGGGCAGGAAAGGCTCAAACGGGGTGCGGATAAGGCTGCAGAAAAACAAGCCTGCACAATTGACGATAAAACAGACAGTGCGGACAAACGATGACCAG
>JBDRIZ010000031.1:0-10435 GCA_043815525.1 Candidatus Woesearchaeota archaeon | reverse complement strand
GAAAAATAACATTGTGTCAGGCAGCACTGACGTCAGAGGTATTGCTGGCACAGTAGTTAGCAAGTATAATGATTATTATGGCAGCATATCAGGGTTTTCCAAAGACTCGACAGACATGAACACTGACCCAAAATTTGTATCGAGCACAAACCTTCGCCTACAGAGCAGTTCTCCATGCATAGACAAGGGAGCAGATCTGTCAGTGGAAGGCGGATTCAACTACGACAAGGATGGAAATTTCAGACCGCAAGGCTCTGGCTGGGACATCGGAGCATACGAGTACGGCAGCCAGCAGGTGCAGACTTGTTCACAACAAGCAGGGACTTGCTGCCAAGCCGGGCAGACCTGCAGCGGAACAGCAGCATCAGCAAGCGACTGCTCTACTTGCTGCGTCGGAACATGCCAGGCACAGCAGCAGACCTGCTCTCAAGCTGGAGGCACGTGCTGCCAGACTGGACAAACATGCTCAGGCACAACAAAAACGGCAAGCGACTGCTCTACTTGCTGCGTCGGAACATGCCAATCACAGCAGCAGACATGCTCCCAAGCTGGAGGAACCTGCTGCGCTGCAGGACAGACATGCAGCACCACAACAAGCGCAACCGACTGCGCAACATGCTGCGTCGGCACCTGCCAAGCGCAACAAACCTGCATCGCAGGAGACCTCAACTGCGACAAGAAAGTGGACATCTTTGACTTGGTAATAGTAGCGCAGAATTACGGTAAGGATTCTGGCTTTGACACAAGGGCAGATGCGAACAAGGACGGCAAGGTGGACATCTTTGACCTGGTTGTAGTAGCGCAGAACTACGGGAGGAATGGTTGAAATGGCTCGGATAATTATTCTGTTTCTAGTACTTGTTCTTTTTGCTTGCTGCGTGCATGCAGCCGACTACTATGTTGACGGTAGCGTAGGGTCAAGCGGAAACGGTGGCATTAATTCTCCTTGGAAGAGCCTCTCTAATATTGACTGGAATGCGATTAGCAATGCGCCTAAGCCTTGTGCTGTATATATTTCTGGCGGGACAACAAGCCAAACTTATGGAGCATTGAACATCGGTGCATCTGGAGCATCCAGCGGTAAGGAGATAATAATCAAGCGTCCGGCTTCTGCTGAATGGCCAGGCCATGATGGGAATGTGCTCATTAGAGCGACTTCGTCAGACGCAGTCGATTTTAATGGGCATAGCTGGATTGTATTGGATGGACTGGACTTTTCTTCTTCTGGAGGCAGCGGCGTGATCATTAGCAGTAATAATATAGTAATAAGAAACTGTGTTACTAAGAACAATAGGGGTTTTGGAATTGGAGCTTACCGGTCAAATAACGTATTGGTACAAAATTGCGTGGTCGGTCCAAACAGCGTTTCTGGTGGTGATGACCCTTTTCAGCTTGGTCCAGCGTCAGATTGGACTATCGAGAAAAGTGTTATCCAAGGCGGCTTTGCCACACAGAGCGCACATTTTGATGGCATACAGACAAGTGAAGGCGTGACTCGCCTCACTGTTCGGTACAATATTTTCCGAGAGGCCAATAACGCAGCCTTCTTTTCAGAGTCGATTGATGCAAACAACGTTGATGTCAAGGTCTATGGCAATATCTTTGAATTCACTCTTACTCCTGCAGATTCTTCTTCATGGTGCTGGGCGATCTTCAACGACAAGGGCCAATATTATTCTGAACTCTACATCTACAACAACGTATTTGTCAATTTTGACAACTATAATACTGAAGGTGCAGGCATCTTATTGACAGGCGGTAATTCGAGGAACATTGCAGTCATAAAGAATAACATTTTCTACAATTCCAGGGTTGAAAAGGGAAGCTCTTACAAAGGGACATTCATTCTGGATAACAATTGCTATTATAGCCCAAGCAACCACGCAATCATCACGTGGAACAACGTAAACTATTATGCCTCCACTTTTGCAAATTTCAAGTCTGCAACAGGCCAGGAGGCGCATGGTATGTCGCAAGATCCTCTTTTAGCTAGCGTTGGAGCAGCCCCAAACGCTCTTTATGATCTCAGACCAACCGTAGGCTCTCCTTGCATAGATGCAGGCGACAGCACACTCGGCGATTCCTATAATGTTGGGATAAGCACAGTCACCACCAAATCAGACTGGCCTGGTTCAGTTACCACGATTTCCCGACCGCAAGGCTCTGGCTGGGACATCGGCGCATATGAGTACGGCAGCCAGCAGGTGCAGACTTGTTCACAACAAGCAGGGACTTGCTGCCAAGCCGGGCAGACCTGCAGCGGCAGTACAGTCAGCACAACTGACTGCACCACGTGCTGCATAGGAACCTGCCAAACTCAGCAGCAGACCTGTTCGCAGCAGGGAGGCATGTGCTGTTCATCAGGCCAGACTTGTAGCGGAACTATGAAAACAGCAAGCGACTGCTCTATTTGCTGCGTCGGAACTTGCCAGGCACAGCAGCAGACTTGCTCTCAAGCTGGAGGGATATGCTGTACCTCAGGACAAACATGCAGCGGAACAGCAGCATCAGCAAGCGATTGCACAAGCTGTTGCATTGGCACATGCCAGACTGTTCAGACCTGTATTGCAGGAGACCTGAACTGCGACAAGAAAGTTGATATCTTTGATTTGGTGCTTGTAGCGCAGAACTACGGCAAGGATTCTGGCTTTGATACCAGGGCTGATGCTAATGGCGACGGCAGAGTAGACATCTTTGACCTGGTGATTGTCGCGCAGAACTATGGTAAATAAAGGCATTTGCTTGAGACTGATGCAAGAATCGGAAAATTGATATAGGCTTTTTGTTGGTTTTCACTTAGGATTACGGAAAAGAGGTATTACATGAAACATGCCCTAATCATTCTCGCAACTTTTCTTTTCATTGCCAGTTTTGTGGGCGGAGCAGACTACTATGTTGCAACAACAGGCAGCGACAGCAATCCTGGAACACAGAGCCAGCCCTGGAAAACAATACAAAAAGCAGCAAACACTGTGGTAGCAGCTGATGTAGTGCATGTCAGCCAAGGCCAGTATAACGAGAGAGTCACAATAAGCAGGTCAGGAGTTTCAGGCAGCAAGATAGTCTTCAAGTCCGAACCTGGCAGGTCTGCCAAGACTCAAGGCTTCGTGATAAGGGGCAGCTATATAAGAATTGAAAGCTTTGACATAACAAACAATGGAGATGGTGCCCAGATATCAGGCAGTGATGTGGAATTCGTTGATAATTTTCTCCACGAGATTCGCGGCACGGGAATAGACAGCAGCGGCGTAAGGGCGCTGATATCAGGAAACAGCCTATACAAGATACAGTATGGGATTGTCGTTGGCGGAGACAACTCAGTTATTGAGAACAACGACGTACAAAGGCTCTATGACTATGGGCTGGGAGACTGCGACTACACCAGGTTCTTTGGGACGGGAATCGTGTTCCGGAACAATCGCTTCCACGGAACAATCTCATCAGAAATAGGAAGTGCGCACGTTGACTGCTTTCAGACATTTGACAATAACGGAGAATATGCAAGAAACATCCTTTTCGAGAACAACTTCTGCACAGATTTCGCACAGGGCCTGATGGGAGAGGCCATTTACTATCATAATTCGCGGAATCTCACCTTCAGGAACAATGTTTTTGCGCATGGAGGAGCGTGGGGAATATGCTCCGTAAACATTGCAGGAGTGACCGTTGAGCACAACACTTTCGTTGACACGTACTGGTATGGCGTGGGAATACGCGGACAGTACGGAAAAGACGCCATCATAAAGAACAATATTTTCTACGAAGCTATGAATGAACGAAGCTACACTTTCTATGACGGAGGCAATGGCATTGCGGACTATAACCTTGTCTACAAGGCAAAGTATCCCTCGAGCCCAGGAGCGCACGACCTTTTGGGAGTAGACCCAATGTTTGTTGACCCCAACTCTGACGACTTCAGGCCTAAGGATGGAAGCCCTGCCTGCAATGGAGGTGAAGGAGGGACATACATTGGAGCTTTTCCATGCGGGACGCAGGCGCAAAGCTGCTCTCAAGCTGGAGGCACTTGCTGCGCTTCTGGACAAACATGCTCAGGCACAACAAAAACGGCAAGCGACTGCTCTATTTGCTGCGTCGGAACTTGCCAGGCACAGCAGCAGACTTGCTCTCAAGCTGGAGGGATATGCTGTACCTCAGGACAGACGTGCAGCGGAACAGCAGCATCAGCAAGCGACTGCAGCACATGCTGCGACGGAACATGCCAAGCGCAACAAACCTGCATCGCAGGAGACCTGAACTGCGACAAGAAAGTCGACATATTCGACCTGGTCCTTGTAGCGCAGAATTACGGCAAGACCTCTGGCTTTGACACAAAGGCAGACGCCAACAAGGACGGCGAGGTTAACATCTTAGACCTTGTTTTGGTGGCACAGAACTACGGGAAGAGCTAGTAATAAGGCTTCAATTCAAGGAGCCACCGGTACAGTCAATGTGCGTAGCTATGAACTATCAAGGATAAACCTCGATTCTAAATGATTACTTTTGTATTAAAGAATATTTCTATATTTTTAGAAATATTTATAAATACCTGCTCCTTATCAAAGAAATATGAAAAGGAGCGAAGAAATTTACAGGGAGCTGCTCTATCAATTCATGGAGCACAAGGAGCGTAAGTTTACACAGTCAGGCATATCAAAAAATCTTGGGATTTCAGTCAGCATGGTCAACTACGCAATAAAACCATTACGAGCGATGAATGCGATAAACGTGAAAAGAAGAAGCTTAACCATGGTTGACGCGAAAAAGACACTCTATTACTGGGCATCTGTAAGGAACCTGCAGAAGGACATTATCTACCAGACAAGATCAAACAAGGATGTGCGCAAGATTGAGTCAGAAATGCCTCCTGATATTGTCTATGGCTTATTTTCAGCATACAAATTCATGTTCAAAGACGTGCCTTCAGACTACTCAGAGGTTTATGTGTACTCAGGTGATATACAGGAAATAAGAAAAAGATTTCCAGCACAGGCAGGTCCGCCAAACCTGTTCGTACTGGAAAAGGGCCATATGGCACATATGACCAAAGCACAGCTCTTTGTTGACCTATGGAATGTAAAGGAATGGTATGCAAAGGAATTCCTAAAAGCGCTGGAGGAAAAGATACATGGACTTTTGGAATAACCAGCTCACTGAAAAGAGCTGGAAAATACTGCAGGAACTCAAAGGCTTTAGCTACATACTAATTGGTGGGTGGGCAGCATACCTGTGGACAGGCCTGCACAAGTCAAAAGACATTGATATCATAGTCATGGAATATGCAGACCTGGAATACCTAAAGCAGAGATATGATCTGAAAAAGAATGACAACCTGAAAAAATATGAGATCAAGATTGAAGAGATAGACATCGACATTTATGTCCCACACTATTCAAAATTCCCAATTCCTCCACAGGATCTCGGCAGCCATACTGCCAGGATCCAGAACTTCACAGTGCTAAACCCAGAAGCCCTGTTGACACTAAAGCTTGGCGCAGAAAAAAACAGAGAGCATTCTGTCAAAGGAGAGAAGGACAGGATTGATATCATCACAATACTATTAAAGGCACCTGTTGACCTGAAGAAATTTCGCAGGCTTACAGAGAAGTACAAGCTGGGCGACTACCCAAAAAGGCTGAGAATCATCGTGCAGGGATTCAGGGACACTAATTACCTTGGTATAACACCAGCCCAACTAAAAAAATTGCGAATGGAAATAATTGAAAAAATGAGGTGAACCGACCATGGAGGGTCCAAACCTGAGCAATAACAATAAAACATCTTCGACCTAGTGCTTGTCGCGCAGAACTACGGAAAGAGTGGATGAAAGGGAATCCTCTTTGGCTGCCAATTAGTCAATTGTATTTGGGTCATGGCACAAATGGGTAAGCCTGTACAGTACTCTTGGAGTTTGTTGACTTCCTCACCTACCAGAAAGAAGAAAGGTTTAAATATGAGTTATAACTTATGTTATAACAATAAAGGCTCTGGTTATGTGGACGGAAGACTTAATTAAAATAGTAGACAGAAGGAAAATTAACATCACATTTAATCCACATATGTTTGAAAGAGAAAAGTATTGGAATCTTGACTTAAAGAGAGTTGAAGAAACAGTCAGAATGGGTAAAGTGTTTGATAAGAAATGTGAAAGGCCTAACAAGATTTGTTTTAAGAAATATTTTGGTAAGGAGAATGTTACTTATACGGTGATTGTAAGATGTCATAACAACTTTATTGAGGTGAAAACTGCATGGCCCAAAAAAGGAAGATAAGGTGTGATTGTGGAGGGTATTTGGAAGAAAGAATTGCATCTTTTGATAATTTTGAGACTGAAGCTATGGTTTGCTCAAAATGCAAGTTTACCACATTGACTAGGGAACAAGCACAAAAATATGTTAGATTAAGGCAAATGCATCAGTTGATGGACGCAGAAAGAAAAATAATCAAAGTTGGGAACTCGATGGGACTTACTCTACCTGAAGGGCTTCAAGAGTTTGGTGCCAAAGTTGGGAAAAGGGTTAGGATTGAGGCATTGGGGCCGAAATCGTTCAAAGTGGAATTGGTTAGTTGACCTTTATGCAGTTCGATTGATTTTAGTCTTAAGGTTGGAAGTGGCAAGGACGGCGATGTCAACATCTTTGACCTAGTATTGGTTGCGCAGAACTATGGCAAGACCGGCTAGCGGATGAATTTCTAGTATCCCAAGTGCAAAAAAATGTTGGAGGCAGACCAACACCCTGGGTACTTGCCAATACGCCAAGAACATTTGTTAATATATTTAACAAAAATAAACAAAATAGTTATTTAGGTTAATCTATTTAATATCTTATTCTAAAAATAATTCTATTGATAACCTATTTAACATAGTATAAAAAGACATTTTTGCCATATTTGGTTAATGTATTTAACCTAGTTAATCTATTTAACTTAAAAGATTGATTTCTATTCTTAAAAAAACATCGAAAGATTTATAAAACAAATTCGTTAGTTTATTTAACAGGGCGCAATTACAGTGCTTTAGCCTGACAACACAGACCTATAGCAGCGGACTTTAATATTCGTATGTTCAATTGTAAAGTCTGCATATGCACGGCAAATGAAAAGAGGCAGGAAAAAACAGAGGTACAAAGTTAGTTCCAAAAATCAGAAAATACTGCAAAACCTAGCGCTAATAACCCTGGTTTCTGCGGCAATGCTCGGAGCATACCTTCTAAGTACAACTGAACCAACAGGATACGCAACCCTTGAGCAAACCAAAACACTTGAAACCAGCCTGTTCATAACTGAGGACACAATAGTCAGACTCAACCTTTCTAACACCCCCAGCTCGCTTAAGGTTTCGGGAAGCCTTGTAGGAACAGGCTCTGCGAAAGTAGAGCTTCTTTCGAACGGCTCCCGAATCCTTGTAGCGAGCATACGCTATTCTGAGCCTAGTAATTTGATAACCGGCAAGGCAGTTGCAGAAGCAACTGGTGAGGGTTCTGCACTTGAGAATAGCACATTGCCATTTGAGACATCAGGAATTAATATACCTGGGGAGAACGAGACTTCGGGTGGGGACTTCGTAATCTTGTCTGAGGAAAGTAATGCAAGCCTGCAAAACTTGCTTGCTAATCAGACAGGTTTCTTGAACGATACAAAAGAGGCAAAACCAGACACATTTGGGGATAACGCGTCGACAGACTCATCAAATCACACATTGGATAGGACAATGAATGTTCAGCCCGGGACAATTGAGTCCAACATAACCACTGTAGCAAACCAGACATCAAATGAAACTCAGGCAAGGCCTGACATGATTGAGGTAAATCTGACAGGAAGCAAACCTGCTATTGTTGTGATTACAAGGAATGAAACCAAGCCTGTCACAGATGTCCCAACAAGCCAAACAGAAGTGCCTATAACAATTTTTGAAGGTGTTTGCGAGGAAAGCTGCAGCTTGTCTGGTGTTGGCAGGGAAATCACTCTTGCGATAACAGTGAGTAATGCGAGCCTGAACTTAACCAAGATAATCTATTTGGAAAAATATGAGAAGCCTTACTGGAATTCCAACCAAACAAATTTCACTGTGACTGGCAATACAGAGATAGACTTAGGTGCCTATTTCTTTGGAGCAGAAGAATACATGGTCACTGAGGCTGAGAATTTGAGCATCTCCTTGGAAGAGAGCATTCTCACAGTGATTCCCACGGCAAATCTTAGTGGCACTAGGCTTGTCACGGTCTTTGCAAGCAACGATGCCGGAACTGCAGCGCAGGACATAAAGCTTGTTCTACAATCAGCAGTCAATCTCACAGGCACGATTAATCTCACAAACCAGACTCCTGTGCAGGGAATTGCGGAAATCGGAAAACCAGTGCAGTGGACAACGACAGCAAAGGACATTGTTGTACTGCCTGAGAACGCAAGGAAGATAGTCATCAGGAAAAAGGATGGCAGCAGCGCAAAGACCAGGCCGAGGATAGCAGGCCAAGGCAGGCAAGCAATTGAGATAGAAGAAACAGCAGAAGTCGAGATAACATACGAGACAGAAGCCCCGCAGGCAGATGAAGAGGAGCTAGGAGCTGGCAGGAAACGCATTGTTGTCAAGAGCGAGACAGGCTATGAGAACATCACAACTTTCACTGAGATTACTGAGGCACCGCTGCAGAGCATAAGGCTTTACTGGTACCCTGATGACGCTGACTATGCAAGATACATAGAAAAAGGGCTCCAGACAGCTGCAAAGTCAGCTGGCACAATCCGAACAGCCTTCGGATGTGCATCTGAACCAGGTTCCGATTGCACCTTGGCCAACGCGTTGGCAGAGCCTTCGGCATCGGATGAGAATTCTGAAAGTACTTCAAGTCCTTCTCTCGAGGTAAGACAACGAAACACCACCAGGGGTGGCACTGCTGAGTTGAACTGGCCAGGCCCGGCGCCTAAAATCGATATAACCAACAATCCTGATTTCTCTGTTAAGTTCATCGACACAGACAACGACTCACTTATTGAGAGAATTGAGTGGATCACACCACACCTCTCGAACCAGACATTCGAAGTGGAGATAACAATACTGAACGTGCAGAGCTATCCGATGGTTGGAGGAAAATGGACAGTGGCATTCAACACAACAGGAAGAGCAAACCTTACAATATTTGCTTCCAATGGCACAACATACGGCACAGGAATTCCTGATGACCTGGAATTCCTTGGGTTGCAATGCGGCGAACAGTTGCTTGACCCAGTGTTCAATGGAACGCACATATTCCTTGAGAACTACGAGTGCAACAACACAGGGTATCATACTGTTACAGTCAACACAGGAGGCTCGCATACCCAGCAATTCAATTTCGGAGGACAAACTGCTTATGCATACAACTGGGCTGGCTGGATAAATGTCTCGCTGAAAAGCCCTCCAACAGGAACAAACACGCTTGACTCCAACATAACATTGAGATGCCTTGCGATAACAAACTCGACAAAGCATGTTCTCAAGAATGTCTCGCTGTACACCAACACTGGAGGGACATGGACAAGAAACAAGACAATAGACGTGCGGGAGATACAGCCAGGAGAGAACGACTTAGTTCTTTTGATGCACTTCAACAATGACAGCTCTGTTGGGGAGAACCAGACAAGGTTCTATGACTGGAGCAGGAAAGGGAATAATGGCAGGTGCAGCGGCACAGGCTGTCCAGTATATAACCTGACAAACAGAATGTTCGGCAAAGCGCTCAATTTTGATGGAGGAAACGACATTATTACTATTTCAGACAGCCCGACTTTCAGCGGCAGCAGCGCAATGTCTTTCATGACTTGGATATATTTTCGAAGTTTGCCAACAGCCACAGGCACGGATGCAATGATCTTTTCGCTGGATTATGATGGCGCTCCATGGTATGTTTTTTACTTATTTGTAGACACCGATGACAATACCATTTCATTTGTGGTTGTTACTGACGGCGGCGAGACGTGGCTTGGAAGCAAAGATGCCCTAAAAGCAAACAAGTGGTATCATGTGGCTGGAGTCTATAACGGGACTGAGATGCTACTTTATGTCAACGGCACGTACAATAACGCCTACGGAGCAGACCTTACTGGCAAAGTGCTTGATTCAACAGAGGTAGTCACCATTGGAAACCACGAGGACCTGGCAAACGGCGTTAAGGGAGCTCTTGATGAAGTGGCAATATTCAACAGGACAATATCCCCTGCAGAGATCAAGTCGTACTACAACTATACTAGGACCAGGTACCAGATGAACACTACAATGACTGGCATTTCTGATGGCTCGTACAAGTGGAACTGTTTGGCGTTTGACAACGCAAGCTCAAGCGATTGGGGCAATAGTAACTGGACTTTTACAAAGTTCAGTTATCCACTTACTATTTTGAAGAGCCCAACTTCAGGCACTTCAATCACTGACACTAACGTGACCTTGCGATGCAACGCAACA
>JBDRIZ010000030.1:0-6412 GCA_043815525.1 Candidatus Woesearchaeota archaeon | reverse complement strand
AAGATTTTTGACTTGGTCGAGCTTCGAAGGGAGTTAAAGGCCCTGAGGTCTCAGGCGCAGATACAGGGCAAGAGGAAGTAGTCACTTCTTTGCCTCTGGCCCAAGGCTGTAGTAGATTTTTTCTGCTTCTGGCCCCCAGCTGTAATCCCCTTTTTCTGATACCACCTTTTGCACCTTGAATTCTCCGAGGATTACTCCTTTTTTCAGGTGGTAGTAGATGAGCCTCATCGATACAGGAGGGTATTTCTGCTTGTAGAAATTCCAGATCTCGTAGCCGTATGCCTGCTTCTTTAGTCGCAGTATCTCAATGATTCTTTCCCGCACGTCGCTATGCACAGGTCTTCCGCGAGCCATAATGCGCAATTGCAGTTTGCTGCCTTAAATAGTTTTCTATATTGAAAATAAATTGGCCAAAAACTAAACCAATTTATACACACATAACATTTTACGAGATATATGATTGAGCACAAGGATAAGCCGAATACAAAGGAGGAGCTTTTGAATATTTTGAACCCTGTGGTCAAGCAATGGTTCTTTTCCAGGTTCTCTGATTTCAGCCTTCCCCAGCTTTTTGGCGTGATGGAGATACACTCCAGGAATAACGTGCTTGTCAGCGCTCCGACAGGCGCCACAAAAACCCTCACTGCTTTCCTGTCGATTCTAAACGAGCTCATAGACTCTGCTGAGAAGGGCATATTGGAGGACAAGGTTTATTGCGTCTACATCAGCCCGCTTCGTGCGCTGAGTAACGACATCAGGCATAACCTTGTTGAGCCGCTAAAAGAGATGGAGTCTATCGCCAAAAAGGAGTTTGGGATCAGGGTGCTCGCAAGGACTGGTGACACAACTCCTGCAGAGCGCCAGAAGATGGCAAAAAAGCCCCCTCACATCCTTGTCACAACCCCTGAGAGCCTTGCGATAATGCTCACTTCAATCAAGTTTCAGGAGAATTTAAGAAAAGTTGAGTGGTGTGTTGTCGACGAAATCCATGCCCTGGCTGACAACAAGCGCGGAGTGGACCTTTCATTGTCACTTGAGAGGCTAACTCTGCTCTGCAGACATGTAACCCGCATTGGCTTGTCAGCAACTGTAGCGCCTCTTGATGAGGTCGCGCGCTTCCTTGTCGGTTTTGAGGACGGAAAGGAAAGGCCATGCAAGGTTGTGAATGTCCAGTTCATAAAGAACATGGACCTAAAAGTCCTCTCTCCTGTTGAGGACCTTATCGGTGTCGAGCATGCACTGATGCATCACAGGATGTATGAGCTTATTGACCAGCTTGTCCAGCAGCACAGGACAACACTTATTTTCACGAACACTAGGTCTGCGACTGAGCGCGTCATAGACCACTTGAAGGAGAAGTGGCCTACTCGTTATGCAGACAATATTGGCGCCCATCACGGCAGCCTTTCAAAGACCCTGCGGCACAGCATCGAGTCCCGCTTGAGGAATGGTGACCTCAAGGTCATTGTGTCAAGCACGTCTTTGGAGCTTGGCATAGATATTGGATTTATCGACCTTGTCATATGCCTTGGAAGCCCCAAGTCTATCGCGAGGTTCCTGCAGAGGGCTGGCCGCTCAGGACACAGGCTTCATGATACTGTAAAGGCAAGAATTATTGTCCTTGACAGGGACGACCTTGTGGAGTGCTCTGTCCTATTGAAGTGTGCTGTGGAGAGAAGGATTGACAATATCAGCATACCAATGAACTGCCTTGATGTTCTTTCCCAGCAGGTTGATGGATTTGCAATCCAGGAGAAATGGCACATTGATAAGTTGTTCAAGGTAGTGGGGCAGAGCTACTGCTTTCACGCACTGTCCAAAAAGAGTTTCATGGATATCATTGACTACCTTTCAGGCAAGTTTGTGTCTTTGCAGGAGCGCAATATCTATGCAAAGATATGGTTTGACCCTGATTCAGGCATGATTGGCAGGAGGGGCAAGATGGCACGCGTCATCTACATGACCAATGTCGGCACGATCCCTGAGGAAACCTTTGTCATAGTGAAGCTTGGCGACCAGGTCATCGGCCAGGTTGACGAGGCATTCCTCGAAAAACTGCGCAAGGGCGATGTCTTTGTTCTTGGCGGAGACAAGTATGAGTTTCTCTTTTCAAGGGGCATGGTCGCGTATGTCAAGTCAAGCGTGTACAGGCCTCCGACCATTCCTTCCTGGTTTTCAGAGATGCTGCCTCTAAGTTTTGACCTTGCCCTTGAGATCGGAAAGTTCCGAAGGCTTCTATCAGACAGGTTGTCTGCAAAAAAGAAAAAAGAAGAGGTCCTAAAATTCATTAACGAATATGTTTACGTCGATGATGTAGCAGCCCTTGCAATCTACAAATATGTCAGGGAGCAGCACGACTATCTTGATGTCCCGACTGACCGAAAAATTCTGGTCGAAGTGTACTCTGCAGGTGAGCAGACCTACTTTGTCTTCCACTCCCTTTTCGGCAGAAGGGTTAATGATGCTCTCTCGAGGGCTGTTGCCTTTGCTGTTGCAAGGATTAGCCACAGGGATGTGCAGATTGGAATCAACGACAACGGGTTCTACATTACCTCTGACAAGAAGGTGCAGGTCTTGAAGGCTCTTGAGCTGTTGAGGTCTGACAAGTTCGAGCTTGTGCTTTCAAATGCAATTGAGAAGACAGAGATCTTGAGGAGGCGTTTTCGGCACTGCGCCATGCGCAGCCTGATGATACTTAGGAGCTACAAGGGCAGAACCAAGCGCGTTGGCAGGCAGCAGGTCAGCTCCTCAATACTCATGAGTGCAGTCAGGCGGGTAAGCAACGACTTTCCAATTCTTGCCGAGGCCAGGCGGGAGGTCATGGAGCAGGTGATGGACGTAAAAAACGCTAAGCTTGTACTTTCATGGATTGAGGAGAAAAAGCTGAGAGTCGAGCAGCAGCACACAACTGTCCCAAGCCCTTTTGCTTTCAACCTTGTCGCTGAAGGCTACACAGATTTGCTTAAAATAGAGGATAAGGTTGAGTGGCTGCGCAGGATGCATGAGATGGTCCTCGCAAAGATCTCATTGAAGAAAGGAAAGCAGGTCGAAAAAATTCCAACCTACGAGGAGTTCTGGCAGAAGGAGGAGGAGAAAAAAGAGTTGATTAGGGACGAGGCGCTTGACAGGCTCAAGATGATGATGTCATTGCAGACTGAGCTTCCTCTTTTCGCACGTGATGAGCTTATCGAGTTTCTCGACGGCAAGAAAGAATTGCGGGATGCTGTTAAAAAGGAGCTTATCAAGCACAAAAAAAAGATAGACATGAACTGGCCTAAGGAGTTAAGGGATGCTGTACTCCCCGCACTCGATTAGAGCTCCTTCCTCATCTCTTCATACTGCCTTTTTGTTATCTCTCCTTTCGCGTATCTTTTCTTCAGGATGTCGAGCGGACTCTCTTCCCATGCAGTTCTGTTTTTTATGTTCTTTACAATCCATACGATGAACCATATCACTGCAGCCCAGAACAGTACAGTCCACATCAGTCCAAACCATCCGAACAGGCCGCCTCCCATCATTCCTCCATAGCTCATATAATGCATCATTCTATCACCCTTTGATCATGCTAGTCTTTCGGCAAGATATTCTTTTGCTTTAATACTACAAGATCGTGTTAAATTGGCTGCCATGAATTGCTTTTTATCGTGTAGTTCCCCATATAATCCTTCTCCCAGTGGAAGAGGTCTCCGACATACAGCATGTTTTCAGTGTCTTCCATTTGTATCACCCAAGTCTGGGTAGCTTTGCTCTCTTAAATCATTTCAGAAACAGTGTTCTGGAACTATGTTCCATCTGTGTGCCAAAAACCAAAACTTTTTTAAGTGTTGAGGGACAAACATTGCGGACAATGCCTAAGAAGTGCACAATCTGCGGGTCTGACGCAATTTTCCAGATCAAGGGCACTAGTGACTTCTATTGCGATGACTGTGCAAAGGACAACTTCAGCGATATCGACTTGCTGGAAAAAGTCGAGCGCCAGGCAGAAAAACTGAAAAGCCTCGTTGAGGAAAAGCTTGAATGATGGAGCGGTCTTTAAACGACTTGGAGAACGAGGACAAGACCAAGTGTTGTCCTGAGTGCGGCAGCTCGCAGGTTGTCTTCGAGAAAGAGGAGCTCTTCTGCAAGAGTTGCGGTTTTGTTATCGAGTAGCCTTGTTTCTGCAGTCCTGAGGCTTTGAGAATAAATCACCGAATTCCTGCCATTTGTTCATGTCATAGTGTTGTGGCAAGTGAGCGTATCTTCCAAAGGTTCTTACCCTGCAGAGTGGCTTGTCAAATGGCAATTCCACTGTCCCAACAGCCTCAATTGCCTGTGTGTTGCCGCATTCGATAGCCTGCCGAAGTGTGTATTCACTGTCAATCTTGCGCTTTACGCTCACGCCAGTGGAAAAAGATTCTATTATTGTATAGAATGTGTTTTTTGGTTTAAAGTAGGTAAGTGCTCTTGCGAGGCTATCTTTCTCAAGGTTTGGCACAAATATACCTGAAGGGATAGGCTCCTGCCTTAGCCCATTAGGGATGTCTCTTGGAAAATAGTAGATAAAACCTTTGTCACAAGTGAGGAAGGTGTATGGCTCTACGACGGTCCTGGTTCTGTTTGAAAACATCACGCTAGGTGCAGGATTCTTGGGCGTTCCATTAATTAGCGTCCTGTCTTGATGAATTGTAAAGTCTATATTCCTTTGCAGCTCCCTGCTTGTGACAAGGTCTTCCAACGGGATTTTCGCGATTTCCTCAAAGCTCAGTGTTTTTGGCTCGTCCATCACTGGGGAAGTTAGTTTATGTTTTTTAAAGCTTTAGAATATCCTTATCCTATCTCCAGCTTCCACTTTGATGAATTCTGTTGCTTTTTTTCCCTTGAGCGATATCTCCAGCGTCCCTGCGCTGCCTTCGATGACAAATAGCCTTGCTGGCGCAGCCTCGCTGTAGGTTCTTGAGAATTCCAGTTCAAGTGTTCTTCCCTTATGCTCCACTTTGTAGGAAGCCCTATTAATATGTGGTATGTTTGTGATTATGTTTCCGAAGGTGTCAATTCTTACAACCTCTCCTGTCCTTCCTTCGGGCAACAAGTTAAGTTCCACTGTGATTTTTGCTTTTTTTCTAAGCTTTGTCAGCTGCGTTTTTGATAAGAGTCTGGCTGCTGCAGGCGCAAAAACGTCCCTTCCGTGAAATGTCGCCGACACCTTGCCTGTGTCAAGCTTCACCACTTCCTTTATTCCATCCTGCATTATTGCAGGGTGCATGAGGCCGTTGTCAGGCCCGACAAAAAAGTAATTTTTCGTCTCGACTGCCAATGCCTGTCTTTTACTTCCAACTCCAGGGTCCACCACGCATAAAAAAACAGTTCCTTTTGGATAATATCTGTAAGTCGTGAACAGCACCCATGCAGCCTCGCGCACCGAATGACAGGTGTTGCATAAATCGATGATTTTTGCCTTTGGGTTCTGCGATAGTATTACTCCTTTCATCACCCCAAGATATTCAGAGTCCCCGAAGTCTGATATTATTGCTATCATGTTGGCAGAGTACTGTGTAGTGTTTTATTAAGTTTATTAAATCATTCCAGATTTGTCTATAAGTATGGATATCATTCCTGGAGTGGAGATTGTCGATCTGGCCTTGTACATAGTAAAGAGCAGGATTTTGGCAGTCTCTGACCTGCACATTGGCTATGAGGAAGCACTGAACAAGCAGGGATTTCTTGTTCCAAGGTTTCAATTCAAGGAGCTTGAGTCAAGGCTTTCTGCAGTCATCATAAAGACAAATCCATGCATGATTATTGTGAATGGTGACATCAAGCATGAGTTCGGCGAGATTTCTGAGCAGGAGTGGCGCGATGCATTGAAAATTTTGGACCTTTTATCTCTGGACCGAAAGGTCGTGTTGGTGAGGGGCAACCATGACACTATCCTTGGCCCTATTGCAAGGAAACGGAGTATTGAGGTGAAAGAAAGCTTTGTTGTTGATGACATATTTTTTGTCCACGGCGATAGGATTGTTGAAGTTCCTGCTGGAGTGAAGACAGTCATTATTGGCCACGAGCATCCTGCATTGTCTCTTCGTGAGAATGCAAGGATTGAGACATTCAAGTGCTTCCTCAAGGGAAAATTCAAAAAATGGAACTTGATTGTTATGCCCTCATATAATATTGTGACAGAGGGGACAGACATACTAAAGGAGAAACTGCTCAGCCCTTTCCTGCAGGATGGGGTGCAGGATTTCGAGGTCTACGTTGTCGAGGGAAAGGAGGTACTGTGTTTTGGCAGAGTGTCGACGCTCAAATCTTGATTTTTTTGGTGTATGAAAACCTTTATTAACCTCTACTGGGTTTTGATATTCAACCCCGCGTAGCTCAATGGCTAGAGCGTTCGGCTGTAGGAAGTGCCTTGATACGGCATCGTTGCCAGATATGA
>JBDRIZ010000029.1:0-5555 GCA_043815525.1 Candidatus Woesearchaeota archaeon | reverse complement strand
TGTATGTGGTCCTGCACGACTATGTCAAAAGTCTGCGAAGTGCCATTGAATCAGAGAAAAACACTTCCCACCTGCGCTTGTACAAGGAATTCTATGAGGGGGTAGTTCATGAAGCAAGAGCTCGCAAGGCAGAGGCTGTTTAATTTGTTTGGCAGGTAGTTGCTATTCAGCAGGGAATTTGACCTTAATTTCGCTCTGTTGAAAGAAACCATGCAGGACTCTTTCATCTCGTGGTGTCAGGATTGCATGGATGGCAAGGCCATGGGTTCAGTGCCTTCAAAGAGAAAATACAAGGATTTGTTTTTTTCAGAAAAATCGGAGACAGCACCCGGGCAGTCCTCGTAAAGAGGCAGAACGCTGAATTTGTCGAAGTGCATTTAGCTGACCATAAGGAATAGGCTGATATAAGGCTCAAGCTGGGCTACAAAAAAAGTAGTTATTATTCAAGTTAAAAATAATCTTACTTTCTCACTGCGACAAACGCAACTACCGCTCCTGCCAAGGCAACAAGCGCTGCTATTGTGGAAAATTCAGGTATAGGGTTTTCGATCCTGTAGTTGTCCTTCTTGTCTCCGAAATCTGCCTTGTACTCTCCGCAGTCGTCACTTGCTATTGTGTATGCCAGAAAGCAGAACGCTCCTGTTGAGTCAACTCCCCTTGTGCCGTTAGCCACCTGCTTTCCAGGGTCGCAGGATGCCCCTCCTGGCTGTCCTTCTATCTTCCAGAAGTGGCTTGTGTTTGCAAAGTTTGCTCCGTTGATGTAAACCTGGTCGCCAAGGTTGTAATGGTTTTCGTCCTGGCTTGTGTTTCCGCAGTCTCCGTTCGTTGTCCAGATCGACCCTGGCTTTACTGCAAGAGCTGCGGTCGCAATTAGCAGCATTCCGATAGCTATGACAGACAGCTTCCTCATCTTACTTCTTCCTCATGATTGTTATTCCGAAGATGCTTGCGCTCACTGCTGCAATCGCTCCAAATGCGCCAAACTCAGGTACCTCGTTTTCCTGGCATGTGCAGTTTTCGCAGTAGCCGCTCTCGCAGTCGTTGTCAGATTCGCACTGCTCTGTCTCTGGCTGGAATATTCCGTCTCCGCAGTATGGCACTGGTTCGTGCTCGCACTTGCATCCTGAGCATGTGTCTATTGTGTACACGTTTCCGTCAAGGCAGTCGTCGTCAGAGTCGCACTCTGCTCCGCACTGTCCTATAACGCATGTGAAAACATAAGGGTCGTATGCGCACTTGCAGTTTGAGTTGCAGTTTCCTTTAGCGTCTCTTACGCCATACATTGTTCCGTTACAGGTCGAAACGCTCTGGCTGCAGAAATTGTTATTGAGAGTGTTGGGCTTCTCGCACTGCTCTCCTGCGACGTTAATGCTTCCGTCTCCGCAGTGGCATGCAAAAGCAGCAGGTATTGCCACCAATGCCAGTATTGTCAAAAGTAATTTTCTCATTTTTCTTCCTCCTTGCGATTATCCCTGCAATCGCCGCAGCCTGAGCAGCCAGCGCAACCACCATTGCAGCAATTAATAACTATCATTGAGTAGCAAAAGATATCCATAGAATATTTAAAGCTTTACATTCTTCTTTACTACTAAGTGACATCTATATAACAAAGATATTGATTACCAATGTTTTATCCATATAGTGGTAACAAAACGAAAAATTTATATATTAACTGCTTATAATCGTCACTTATGGAAGACGATTCCCTGTACAACGCGATTATTGTGGCGCTTGTGATAGGGATAGCTGTTGTCATAGTCACTCTTGTCGTGGCAAGGCCTCCTGAGGAGTATTTCACTGAATTGTACTACACAAATCACACTCTTCTGCAAAAATACATACATACAAACACAACTTATTGGTACTCTGTGACAATCGCAAGCCACGAGAATAGCACATTCTACTATTATGCGCTTGTCTCTTCAAAGGTTTATTTGAAGAACAGCACCTACACTGTTGAGGACTACTTCATGAACATCTCGCTTGAGCCTGGCCTTGTCCAGGAGCTTGATATCCCATACAGCCTTGCAGACTTTGTGAAGGCTCAGGTAAAGTTCGAGATTTTAAACAAGGGCCAGGAGATCCATTTCTGGGTCTATAACAGGGACCTTGTCTTTGAGTACCCTGACACTGTGGCATCAATCGACTGCCTCAAGTCCTTGAGTGTAGTTCCAGGAAATGTCACGATAAGAGCAAGAGGAGCCTATGTTCCGAATATGAAGTTAAGGCTTGACGGAGTGGAAGTGTTAAGCACTGTTGTGAATAACTCTGATTATGCTGACTACACAGTCCAGGCTCAAGGCTTTACGCTGCTGGACATAGTCTTTGACAATGACTGGAGCAACTCCACTGCAAACCAGGACAGGAACCTGTACATCCAGCATGTGAAGGTTGGTAACGCCACCCTGAAGCCTAACCAGGCTGTCGCAGATCTTGGGACTGGAGGAAAAGCCTTTGACTGCGAGAACCTGAAGACTGTTGATGAGGGATTGTACTGGAACGCAGCCTTGAGATTTCGGGTGGGAGAATGATTTTGGAAGCACTAAGGATCATAGTCGGCTTGCCGCTTGCCTTGTTTTTGCCAGGCTACCTGCTTGCCTTGATATTCTTCAAGGAGCTTGACATTTTGGAAAAGATTGGCCTTGGTTTTGTCCTGAGCATCTGCGTTGATATAGCTGTTGGTTTGTTCCTTGGATACAACAAGGCGATGAAGGATTTTACTGGAGGGATAACTGCCTTTAACCTCTGGATTTACCTTGGCTCGATTACCTTGGTTCTTGGTGCTATATATCTTGTCAGGGCTTGTTACCTGCCAAAAAACGACTGATTTATATAATAGTTTGTTATAATTCATTATAAAATATAATAAATAATAATGAGGGGGAAGAATGGTACAAGCTATTGTAAATTTAGGAGAACATGAGGATAGGCTATTAACAATAATCAGGGGGAAATACGGCCTAAAAAACAAATCTGAAACCATTAATTTTGTGATAGACAAATATGGTGATGAACTTCTTGAGCCACAGCTTAGACCAGAATATAGAGAAGAATTACTGAAGATAGACAAGGGAAAATTCAAAAAGTTCACAAGCATCGATGACTTAAGGAAGGAAATCGAGAATGTATAGTTGGGAAAGAAGCGATAAAATAGTCAAAATTCTAAAAAAAATATATAAGAAAGACAGAAGAAGATACGAAGCAACACTCAATAAAATCAAGGAAGTAATCGATAGCACAGACCCAAGCCACTACAAAAATTTATGTTATGATCTTAAAGAATTTAAGGGAGTCCATATAGACACTCACTTTGTTCTGACATTCAAGGTAGATGAAACAAAAAAATTGATTAGATTTGAAGATTTGCAGCATCATGACATAGTCTATAGCAGGAAAAGGTAGATTTGCAGATACTGGCCCTTGCATCTATGGGAGATTCTTGAGTATTCATATAGAGGATGTGCTGTACTAGTTAGCACCAAAATATTAAAACCTTAATATACCTTAGTACTATTTCTAGTATAAAGGATACTAAAAATAGAACAAGTATTGGGCTCGAAGAACTCAATAGCTTTGCTAAGGTTCTTGATGGCAAATCCGAGCAGGTCATTTGGCCTAACAGATGTCTCAGGTCTGACAGGAATCTCAAAATCAAACATATTACGCGTTGCTCTGCCACTGCTGCATGAGAAGATAATCATCAAGGAAGGAAGATTATTGAGGATTAATCCTGGCCACAGTCTTTCAAAGGCCTTGTTTTCAGCATTCCAGGTTGAGCGCCAGGCAAACCTAAAGCCTGAATTGAAGAATGCCATAGACCTGTTCTATGCAAAGCACCAAGAAAGCTTGCAGGTCTTCATCCTCTTTGGAAGTGTTGCACAAGGATTATCTGATGAAAAAAGTGATATTGACATCCTTGTTGTTGGCGGCAAGCTCCAAGGTCCTGTATTGTCTGCAATGCGTTTGGCCTTGAGTTTGCCTTGTCAACCATGTCCTGCAGGTCTGCTGATGCCAAAGGCATCATTAACAAGAGAAAAAATATTGTGAGCCTCATTTCCTAAAAAGCATGAGGCATCCTGCAGCTCCAATTAATGCAAGCATCATTGCTATGGTTGTGAATTCCGGGATCTCCTGCTCGCAGCTTCCGTACAATTTTGCCCAGCTGACTGCTCCCTGGCCGTATGTCGGGCACCACTGCGCTGAAAGGTTTGATGTGTAGTTCACCATGAATTCTATTTCCCCTGTCAGGCTGTAGGAGCTTATGTCAAAGAAGCTCTCAACCCAGTTTTCTGATCCGCCCTGTCCTGGGAAGTTGCCAACTTTTGTGTAATCGTTTCCGTCCTTGTAGTATAGGTCGAAGCTGTCTGGCAGGCTTCCGTCAAGGTGCTTGAGTTCAAGTCCTGTTGCGATTGAGTTGCCTGCTTCCATTGTGAAGCTTGCCATCCTGTTCTCGTCAGCGCATCCGTCTCCTGGTCCAAGCATCAGCCTGAATGTCTGCTCTTCTCCATTTCCGTAGTTGCTTCCAGTCCATCCAGGTATTCCGTCCTGGTTGTTGCTCCAGCCTGAAATTGTGTGGCCTGACTCGTCTCCGCCAAGGTCAAGTTCGTCTAGGATGTTCTCGCACACTTCGTCTCCTTCTATTTCAAAGGTCATGTCTTTTGATAGCACGTTTGCCCATTCTCCCTGGTGGAAGCTCTCTTCTGTGAGTCCAAGAACTACGTCGTATGTTCCTGGGTTTAGTGTGAGTGTCCCGCAGCTTCCTCTTTCTATTTGTCCTTCAACATCTTCTGCTGCGCAAAGGCCATTTACAAGGTATGTGTTGCTTGTGCTTCCGCAAACGCCATTGTTGCAGAACAGTACATGGTAGCTTGAGTCAAATAGTATTGATTTTGTCGCTTCTCCGTTCTGGTCTGTTGTGAAGAAATCACTGACTAGATAGCCTTGTATGCATTCTGTGCAGCTTGGATCGGTTTTGCATGCCTCGTATTGTGCGTCGTTCCTGTTCTTGTTCAGTGCTGTACCAGCGCAATTCGCGCAGGTCCACCTGCCCTTGTAGCCTAGGTACTCGTTTGCAGCGTCATTTCCTGCTGCGTACAAACATGTCGGCTTTCCCATTATCTTTACCTGGTATGTGAAGTTTTCCTTCATTCCTGATGCGGTAATTGTTCCTGAGAGTGTTGTTGCCTGTACGTCGTCAAAAGTGAAAGTCACAGTGCTTGCCGAGTAGTCGAGAGTTCCCTTGTAGGTGTTTGGGTCTGCTCCTGTGGTATCATCGACATTTACTGTTGTTGCCAGAACTGATTGTGTGAATAAAAGAAATATCATGAATGCGAACAGTTTTTTCATTTTTCCACCCTCCAAAAAAATATTTAAAAAAAAATAATTTACTTTCTGAGCACTGCAAATGCTGCTATTGCTCCTGCAAGTGCAACCATTGCTGCGAGGACTCCGAACTCTGGGATCTGGTTCTCTTCTCCTTTGAGCTCAGCCCAGTTTATCATGACCTGTCCCCATCCGGATTCGCACCAGGCAGTTGCAGGGTCTGTTGCTACAAG
>JBDRIZ010000028.1:0-8543 GCA_043815525.1 Candidatus Woesearchaeota archaeon | reverse complement strand
CACCACAATAGCATTTATTGATAGAGATAAAGAAGCTTTTCTGAATCTTCTTGACATTCCATGCACCTCTTTTTGAGTGTTATCAGACTATAAGGTAGGCTTGTGAAAGAACACATTTATAAAACTTTCTATGGGAAGAGTTGATTTAACAGCAGGATAATCAGTTGAATTTCTCTCCAACCTTGCTTTTCGCCTGGCTCTTGAGCTGTCCTTCTGCCTGTTTAAGCACGCTGATGCTTCTTTCAAGTGAGGGTGTGTCAAGGCCATTGGACTCCAGAGTGATATAAGGGTTTTTACATAGCTGACTCACGCCAAAACGCTTCAATATGTCAGGGCTGGATATGGCAAGATGGTCTTTTCCTTTCCTATACTCGTGCACGTGCAAGGCAAACACCATGTGCTGCACTTCCTTGAAGTAGGCTGCAGGGTCAAATTTGTGTGCAACAGATGAAGCCTTAAGGTGCGCAAGGTCTATCATTAGGCCAAGGTTCTTCCAACATTTCTGAGCAATTGGCTGTACTGTGCAGGAGAAAAGCAGATGCCTCGCACGCGCAGTTGAGTTCTCTATTGCCACTTTAATGCCATAGGATCTGGCAAAGTCGCAGACTTCCCTTAGCGAAAAAGTTATGTTCTCCATTGCCCTCTTTTTTGATATCCGGGGGCCAAGTGGATTGCCAATCTCATCGATAGGGCATAGATATCCAGTATGCATGCTTTAGAGAGGTGCGTCAATTTTCCGGCAAAAATCTATGGCATGCTTGCTGTGTCTATGGACTCTTCGCGAATATGGCAGTCAACACCGAAGTTCATCATCAATGGCTTTTTTCTCGGAGGAAAAACGCAGTGGACTATGTAGTTAAAGCCGAATGAGCGCAGCCGCAAGATATTCCTTGCAGGCCTGTGTACAGACCCAAGCTCCACAGAATCAATACCCAGTTTATCATATGCCAAGAGAACTTTGAAGACATCAGGCTCGAACAGAGAATTCTTGCCTCTAAGGCATGAGGTTGAAACATACATCAGAAGAAGAATCCTCTCTTTTCAGACTCTGCCTCAAACTCCTTGAGAAGCTCCTTTTGCTTTCGCGAGAGCCTTTCAGGAACATGGATGACAACACGGACATTCTGGCTTCCTGTGCCAAAGCCGTGCAGGTTGGGGATTCCGTCGCCACGCATCCGAAAGACAGTGCCTGCCTGTGTGCCTGGCGGAATCTTTAGGGTAGCCTTGGACTTAAGTGTAGGGACTTCTATCTCAGCGCCAAGGGCTGCCTGCACAAAAGTGATTGGGACATCAACAAAGATGTCGTTTCCCTTGCGCTCGAAAGTCCTGTGAGGCTTCACGCGGATAATGACATAAAGGTCTCCTGGGTGAGCGCCCCTGCCTCCTGCATCACCCTCATTTTTTATCCTGAGCCGCGAGCCATCCTCAACACCTGCAGGAATCTTTACCTCAAGCCTCTTGTTGGCTTTGACAACGCCTTCGCCGTGGCAGGTCCTGCACGGCTCATCAATCTCCTGGCCTGTGCCGCCGCACGCCTTGCAGACTGTGGTAGTTGAGAAAATTCCGAAAGGAGTCCTCTGAGTGACTCTCTGTGCTCCAGAGCCCTTGCACGCTGTGCAGGTTCTTATGCCAGACTCGCTTTCAGCGCCAGTACCGTTGCATGCATCACACGCCTCAGTCTTCGGGATGATAATCTTCTTCGTAGTCCCGAACGCAGCCTCTTCCAATGTGATTTCCAAATCAAAGCGAAGATGGCTGCCTTGCTCCTGTTGCCCTGCTCGTGCATCCCCGAATCCAAAACCCCTGCTGAAAAAACTGTCAAAGATGTCCTCGAAATCAAATGAGCCGTGCATGAAATCTGTGAAGTCAAATCCTGACATGTCAAAGCCCTGGAACCCTTCAGCAGAGCCGAACTGGTCGTACTGGCTGCGCTTCTGGTCATCTGCAAGAACTGCTGCTGCCTCGTTTATTTCCTTGAATTTCTCGGTAGCATTGGAATCTGTCTTGTTGATGTCCGGATGATATTTTTTTGCGAGGTTCTTGTAAGCTTTTTTTATTTCCTCCTTTGTGGAGTTCCTGCCTAATCCAAGAACCTTGTAGTAATCTTTTTCTGCCATTGTCAATGGACGATGAGCCGGCTGGCCCTGTCCTGCAGCACCGCGAACTGCGCGCCGTTCTTTAATGTTTTGATTGAATAATTTGCTGCAGTCCCTCGCCTATCACTCTTCCTTCTCTTCATCCACAATTTCTGCGTCCACGACCTTCTCATCCTTTTTTCCCTTGGAGGGCTTGGGCTTAGATGCAGCCTGGGCTTTCTGGTACATCTCGGTTGATATTGCCTGCACCTTTTGGTTTATCTCCTCCATCTTTGACCTCATTGCAGCAACATCCTTTTCCTCAAGGAGCTTCTTTAGGTCTGCCAAGAGCTTTTTCACTTCCTCAAGCTTTGCTGCATCAGCCTTGTCCTTGAAATCAGCCAGGAGCTTCTCTGTCGAGTAGACAAGGGTGTCAGCCTCATTGATTGTCTCTATCTCTTCTTTCTTCTTCTTGTCCTGGTCAGCAAATTCCTCTGCCTTCTTTCTCATCTTCTCAACTTCATCCTCTGAAAGTTTTTGGGAGGCTGTTATGCGGATGCTCTGCTCTTTGCCTGTCGCAATGTCCTTCGCTGACACATGTATTATGCCGTTTGCGTCTATGTCAAAAGCCACCTCGATCTGGGGAACTCCCCTTGGCGCAGGAGGCATACCTATAAGGTCAAACCTGCCGAGGCTCTTGTTGTCTTGTGCCATGGGCCGCTCGCCCTGCAGGACGTTAATCGTGACAGCTGTCTGGTTGTCTGCAGCAGTGCTGAAAATCTGGCTTTTCTTGGTCGGAATCGTGGTATTCCTATCTATGAGGGGAGTCCTGACCCCGCCAAGAGTCTCAATTCCCAGAGTCAGAGGCGTGACATCAAGCAAAAGAATGTCTTTCACCTCGCCTGCGAGGACCCCAGCCTGGATTGCAGCGCCCTGCGCAACGCACTCCATAGGGTCAACACCTCGCTCAACCTTTTTTCCTGTATAGTCTTCCACAAACTTTCTCACTACAGGCATCCTTGTGGGGCCGCCTACGAGAATTATCTTGTCTATTTCCTTTGCATCGAGCTTGGAGTCTTTTAGCGATTTTTCAAGAGGGGCCTTGCATTTCTGCACAATGGATGCGACAAGCTGCTCAAGTTTTGACCTGGACAATTTCATTGTAAGATGCTTTGGACCCTTTTGCGTTGCGCTGATGAATGGAAGGTTGATGTCTGTCTCCATTGTGGTGGAGAGCTCAATCTTTGCCTTCTCTGCAGCCTCTCTTAGGCGCTGCATTGCAGTGTCATCCTCGCTTAAGTCAATGCCCTCCTTCTGTTTGAAGTCCTTGATAATGAAATTCATTATAACATCATCCATGTCTGTGCCACCAAGCTGGGTGTCGCCGCTTGTTGACTTGACCTCAAACACTCCTTCGCTAAAGTCCATGACTGTGACATCCAAAGTGCCTCCGCCGAAGTCAAAGACCAGAATCTTTAGCGCCTGCTCAGTCTTGTCAAGGCCGTATGCCAGGCAGGCTGCAGTCGGCTCGTTTATTATCCTTACGACCTCAAGGCCTGCGATTGTGCCTGCATCCTTTGTCGCCTGCCTTTGGTCGTCGTCAAAGTATGCTGGGCAGGTCACGACTGCCTTGTTGACAGGACCGCCTATGAACTCTTCAGCGTCTTTTTTTATCTTTTGGAGAATAAAAGCGCTGATCTGCTGGGGAGTGTACTCCTTTTGGTCAATCTTGTACTTGAAACTCGTGCCCATCTTCCTCTTTGCAGCCATAATTGTACGTTCAGGATTCGAGACTGCCTGCCTTCTAGCAGGCTCCCCAACAAGAAGCTGGTTGTCTTTTGCAAACGCAACCACTGACGGAAAAGCCTTGCCATAGGCAGTCGTGCCTTCTGCGCTCGGGATTATCACAGGCTTTCCTGCCTGAAGCACAGAAGCAGCAGAGTTGCTTGTTCCCAGATCGATTCCGATGATTTTTTCCTTTGCCATTTTTAAAGCCTCCTAAACCTTTTTTCCGAGGACATAGCATTTCTCGCCATGTCTGTAATGATTTGACAACTCGCCCTCTATTGCATAGCCTTGGGCCATAAAAAACTCAATATCAGCAGTTTCTGTCTCAGAGACATGAATCTCGATTTTTCCCTTAGCAGCCATCTTTTCAGCAGCCTCCAACAATTTTTGGGGAATCACTGAGTTGCGGAATTTAGTTAGCACAGCAAAATGCTTAAGCCTTGTAAGGTTATGCCTTGAGGTCTCCTCCTTTACAATCACTGCCACTCCCCCCACCACCTTGTCCTGTTCTGACACAACAAGGTATCGTACCTCAAGCCTTGACAGGTAGTCAAGCACATAATCTGTGGACTTGCTGAAAATGTTATGCGGCCTGTCCTGCTGCATATAGACAGCAGCAAGATCATGCAAATCAGACTCTGAACCTTCATAAATTTTTGCCATTTGTTTCACCTTATTATTTTGTACCCTAAAATTTTCCTAAGCTTTGCCTTGTCTGGAAACAGCTCTCCAGGGTTTGCTCCAGGGATTGTGCCCCTAAGCCTTACATGGAGGTTCCATTCCCTTAGCGATGTGGGGTCATAGGGGTCTACAACATGATTTGCGAAAAACCACTGCTGTATCTCATCGCCACTGCCTGCGCACGTGCTGATCCTGCAGTGCAAGGGTTTATTTGCCTGTATTGTGCATATTTTGTCGAAAAACACACACGACCCATTTTTTGCCTTCAGCCTGAAGAGCCTTTTGTTGAAGCGAAGAACCTCATCAAGATACTTCTTAATGAATTCGCCTTCGCCAAGACCCTCAGCTAACTTGCCAACCTCTTCTTTTAGTACATAACCTGTTCCCATGGTGCAGCAGTGCCCGCATCTCTTGCACTCACTGCCCAACTTCATTATCTGCTTCAGGCTTGTCTTCCTTGCTATCCTGCCCTTTGCCTTTTTTGCCAATTTTCACCTTGGAATGCCTAATCACCCTGTCCTTGACAACGTATCCCTTCTGTAATTCGTCAAGCACAATCCCATCCTTCTCGCTTTCCTCGCTGCAGAGCACCTCGTGCCTGTAGGCATCATATTCCTTGCCAATACACTTAATCTCCTGCAGTCCCTGGCCAGCCAGCACAGACATCAACTGATTGTATATGAATTGAAAACCCTTGTCCACTCCCTTATCCTTCAAAGCTGCCTCGAAGCTGTCCAAGACAGGAAGCAATAGCCGCAAAACATCACATGATGCATGCTGCCTCAGTTTCTCATAGTCCTTCTCTGTCCTCTTCCTGTAGTTTTCGAATTCAGCCTGGATACGCTGCAGGTCTTCTGTCAATTCAGCGATTTTTTTCTCGCACTCTGCATGCTCATTTTTTATTTCTACATCAGGCTTTTTGCTCTTTTTTGTCATTTTACCTTATCTGTACCTGTTTTTTTGGCTCATGAACCCTTTTAATCTTTGGGATTTCAACTGTCAAGAGGCCATTTTTGTACTCTGCAACTGACTTGCCAGGATCGATTTCCGCATGCAAAGCCAGGCGCCTGTAGAATTGCTGCACCGTGCTATAATGGCTTTCTCTGGATTTCTCCTTTGAATGCTTCTCCTGCTTACTCTCAGCTTTTACCTCAATATAGTCTTTGGTGACATTAAGTTCCATGTCTTTTTTGTCTATTCCAGGAAGTTCAAACCTTGCTGTCACTGAATCGTTTTTTTCCTCTAAAAAGGACACAGGCATCCTGACTTGTACTTGCTGTCCTGGCCTATTCTCAAGCAACTGGCCTGGCCTGAAAGCTCGTTGAAACATCCTGTCAATCTCCTCATGCATCCTTGCTATCTCATCAAAAGGGTCGAAGTACATACAAACCACCTCCTGTTTACCTTACATAAACAGACATTTGCTTAGGTAAACCAAATATATATATAAATGTTTCGTTGAAAACTTTTATATACTCTATCAACTGAACCCATCCTGTGAGATACCAAAAAATCACAATCATAAAATCCTCAAAGCCAGGCAGGAAGAATATCAACGAGAAACTGCAGTGGTTCGGGACATCTCTTGGCCTGTTTAGCCTTCGCGACAAGGACAAAAGCTGCTTTAGGATATTCATAGAGCTGTTAAAGGCTGCAAAAGCCAAGAAGGGAGTGAGCAGCGATGAGCTTGCAGCAAAGCTTGGGCTCACAAGGGGGCCTGCAGTGCACCATTTAAAAAAGCTTATAGAGTCAGGCATGGTCCTTGAAGACAAGAACAGGTACTTCCTCCGAGTAGACAACCTTCAATACTTGGTGGAAGAAATAGACAAGGATGTCCGCAGAAGCGTTGAAGACTTAAGGGAGGTTGCAAAGGAATTGGATGCCTGGCTTGGACTTTGATTAGCTATGCAAATTGCGTGTTAGTCACTCAGGCCATGCGACTCCTGGGCTGGTTTTTTACTGCAGATGAAACTAAAATATTTTTTTGGGTACAATCACAATTTTCCGCCATTCTATGAATGGAACAGCCAGTGCAAAATTTTTGGCTTGGGAGAAAACCGTACCGAGCGACAGCGAGCATGCTGTTCAGTCTTTGACCTGGTGGTAGGTTTTCGCTTGACGAAGCGCACCTTTGGGAATCTTTGTCAAAAGTTTTTAATAGGCAAAGGTTGGAGAAGGACTAATGGAATGGACAAAAGACCCAACCCCAGTTAATCGCAGCATTTTAAAGGAGTTATTGGACAGGATAGGCTATGGCCTCGGAAGCTGGCAGTACGTCAACATAATATTTTTTGCCATCGGCTCCCCACTGTACATTATCGCTGCGTTCAACGGGACAAGGGTATTTTTTACAGGGCTTTTTAGCTCCTATGCAAAGACCTTCGATTCCACAAGCAGGGGGATAATGCTCAGCGGCTGCTTGCTTGCCATAAGCTTCTTTGTACTAGGCTATGCGGCATATGCAAAAATCCTAAGGCTGTTCTTTGCAGCAGCAATTGTCGGAGGTTGCGCTGCTGTTGTGTATGCAGAGCAGTACCAGACAGTATTCAGGTCTATTGTTGAAAAACTGAGAAAGCCAAGGATAGCATCCCAGGTTGCAGCTTATGGCACAATCATTACCTTGACTGCCATGTTTTTTGCCGCAGTGTTTCTGGACAGGAAAATACTGAGCTACTCCATGATGCTGACACTAGCAGGAGTTGCTTTCCTTATGGCAACATTTGCAGTTGGCAGGATTGCAAAGACAGAACATGAACCTCACAGATCAGTCCTAAAGATGGTGGCTGACCAGTGGAGGGAGTACAAGAAAAGCAGTCTGCTTGTAGTGATACTATTTTGCAGCTCCTTGTCTGGCATGGTAAACACTTTCGGCAACGCATTCTATGGAATCTTTATTTTCAAGTACATGACCTTGACTGGATTTGGCGGCTTCACAAACGTGGCAGTTATATTCATGGTCGGACTGCTTGCAGTGCTTATTGCTCCAAGCATAACAAGGTTGAATGCTGTCAGATACGGAAAGTTTCCGATGCTTGTCTTCGGGACACTGCTCATGGCAATACTTCCCCTCTCATACTACTACAAGCCAAACCTTTTATCGATAGCGCTTGGCACAATAATAGGGATAGTGGGAGCAGCAATAGTAGGAACAAGCCAGGGGCTTGTCATAATGGACACATTAAGAGACGAAGACAGGAAGAAGTTTTTCAGGTTCAACAGCACAGTATCAGTGTTGCCTTACATAATTTTTGTGCCGCTAGTCAGCTGGCTTGTGCACACAGTGGACATGCGGCTGCTGTTCTTTATGTTAAGCCTGACACTTGCGGCAGTTGTGGCACCGCTCTATTTTGTGGTTGTCGCACTGCACTACAAGGAAAGAGTGTAGCGCCAGGCCGCAGAAGGGATTTGAGCATTGCAGTAGTACTATCGCAAAAAATGCGAGCAGTGCGGATGGTCATCCAAGCTGAGATAGAGATATGGAAAGGTATTAAAAGGCCTCATCCATTGTCTGATCTGGATGAAGAAATACTCGCAGATAGTGCAAGGGGTGTTGGAAAAGGCAGACATCATACTGATAGTTCTCGATGCGCGGCGCCCAGAGGCAAGCTCAAACCAGGATATAGTCCGAAGAATCGGTGAATTGGGGAAAAAGCACATTTTTGTCATCAACAAGGTGGATTTGTTGACAAGAGAAGAGCAGGTGAGGCTTGACATCCCCAACTCTGTCGAGGTGTGTGCGCAGAAGCATATAGGGACTATTCGGCTGTACAGGAAGATAATGGAGCTTGCAAAAGGTGAAAAGTCAATTGTCGGTGTTGTCGGCTACCCGAACACAGGAAAATCAACACTGATAAATGCGCTTAAGGGCAGGCACAGCGCTCCAACCAGCAGTGTTTCTGGTTACACAAAGGGAGTGCAGAAGATTGCAGTCAGCGACAAGCTGATGCTGATAGACACTCCAGGAGTTATAGAGGAGGGATATGATCCGGATTCCCTGCA
>JBDRIZ010000027.1:0-5234 GCA_043815525.1 Candidatus Woesearchaeota archaeon | reverse complement strand
CTGCAGAGGGTCTGCCTGCAGCATCTTCACGCCAAAATGAGTTATGACAGTAAGCTGAGGCTTGATTTTTTCGACAATCCTAATGACATCATCAGATGATAGATTATCCTTGGCCTTTGTGCCGAAAGGATGCACGACATTCAGTACAAGGATATCGGAGCCAGAGTACTGGTCTGCAATCTCAGGAGAGTACGCAGTGTCAGAGCCATAGGCCAAGACGAAATTCGGAGTGAAGAACTTGAAGCCAACAGCATGCTCATCAGTATGGTCAGCCTTCAATATGTGGATTTCCACATTGTCGATGCCAATCTTATGACCATCTTTTGTGACAATGATACGCTCAACCATGTTCCTGTGGTATTGTGAAAGATACGAAGGTTCATTGCCATTAACGAGAGTTTGGTTGGCAATTAATACACCCTGAGTATCCAAGCCATTATATGTCATTGCTGAAATAACTGCGTTTGTGTCATTGCAGTGGTTCAGATGGGCATGGCTCACCAGAACAACAGAAGTCTCCCTGATATTTACATCTGCCTGTGCTGCCCTAACAAGAGCCCCAGGCCCAGGATCGATGTGAAACTGGTGATCATCAAGCTGGATAACTATGCCGCCAGAGGCTCGCACCTGTTTACCTACAACGATAGCGTCACCGCCAGTACCAAGAAAGACTATGCTTGACTTTGCCACAAAACAGCCAATAGATTCCTGATTTAATAAAGATTTCGCAAGTTGCCAGCCAGTACAGCCCAAATACGAAATCTTTTAAAACTTGCCAATGTTATTGCCAACTGGGTAGGCTAGGCCGGGAAGATAGCCCTTTCCTGCAACTGCAAACGGGCTTCACGGCAGGGCTGAAGCCTGGGAAGCGATGCTTGCAAAGTGCAGCAGTCCTGGCGCGGACTGTGAGGCTCTGTCCTTCAGGGCTGGTGGCTTAGGGAACCAGGTCAGGATGGGAACATAGCAGCCTTAACCTTTGTTGTCGGCGCTTGAGGGGTAGCGGAGCCGAGGAAGCGCTGGGGCAAACTGCTGCATTATGCAGGCAGCCATTTCTGGGCATGCCTACCCACTTTCCACAAGCTCCCTTAAGGTATTGTATGCTGTTGAAAGGTCTTTTTCTCTTATGATGACATTCAGCTCTGTCATTGTCGAGACTATCTCCACAATATTAATCCTGTTCCAGGCAAGCTTTCTTGTTATTGCCGCAATAACTCCTGGAGTGGAAACAAACCGCTCGCTGAAGCGCAAGGCAATAGAGACTAGATTTTTCTCTGTGTCGATGATCTTGATACCAAAAAGAAGTTTTTTTAGCTGCTCAAGAATGCGCTCGCTCACCACAAGAGAAACCTCGTAGTTGCCATGAACTATGTTGAGGGAATCTCCCTTGTCGTAGTCAACAAGCTCGTACGCTTTTTTCAGGCGCTCGAAAAGCTCAGGGCTTTTTGCAAGGATAAGGTCACATACGTTTGTCTTTATTATTATCTCAGACTTCATGTGAAGCTTTTTTGGAACAGGCTTTGACAGGCTTTCAGCGTTGCGGTGCAAGGCCATAACAACAGCAGAGTGCTTCACCTTTTTTTGAAGCTCTTTCTCAATTTTAGGAAGCAGCTTTTCAGCAACAGCGCCAAAGTTCACAATACCCTCAAGGATTGCCTCCTGCAAAAGGGGCTGCCTGTTGATGTGCTCCCTCACAAGATGGCTAACGGTTACCATTCTAACAATGTTACTAACAAAATGTTATTCTGATAACATAATGTATTAATAGCCCATATAAAAACATTTCTGCCATAACAATAGGGAGGTTGTAAGAAATGCTAGAGGAAGAGTCACAGTTTGGCAAACGCTACAAGATTGGAGATGGCAATCTCTACAGGGAGATGAAAATACCTGAAGGAATAAGCAATCAGAACATTGTAACAGCATTCGATACAGCAATGTTCAAAGTGACAAGGGAAATCTTGAACGAGGTTTTGTGGCTGCAACGGCTGAGCGAATCAGGAGTTCTAAGAGGTTACATATTTGTAGGACATCCAAATTTTGAGCTTAATGGAAGGTATCTAAAAATCTATACAAACGGAAAAGAGTCAAGAAGATCTGCTGATGATTTCTGCCAATCACTCGAAGAAAGCCTTAACAAGCAAATCAATGAAATTCAAGGCAACACACATGATTTTACAAAGCCAGAGTACTTTGAACTACCAATGGAATCATTTTACGAGTGATAATATGCCACACTGGAGCCTATATAAGGACTTCCCTGTGAAGGGATTTGAGAAGACAGTCGAACTAATCAGCACTGCTGCCAATGGCAGGCAAGAAGGAAAGGAGGCAAGGCAAGGGCTTGCCACGCGAGGGATGTACAAGACGCAAATAGTCCCTGAATCAGTCTTCCTTTTGTGCAGGAAAACTGAAGACCACTACAGCCTGAGTGTATTCCATAAAAAAAATGTGGCAGCAGCAGAGACAATTGTGCAGAAGATTCGCAACAGGCTTTAGAAACGTTTTTATCCAGACTTCTTTTCTTCAAAATTAATGGCAAAAGTATTCTTTGTCGGTAACAGGATGGCAGGCGATGACGGCATAGCGCTGGCAGTGCTTGACATGCTAAAGGACGAGCTTGCAGGAGTGCAGATGCAGGAATCAACAGGAACAGATATTGCTGACATGGCAGAAAAAGAGATAGTTGTTGTCGACGCATTTATCGGAAAGCCAGGAGAAGTAAAGGAAATCAGACTGCAAGAAATTGCACAAAATAATCCAGTCTCAGCACACGACCTGGGTGCTGCACAAGGCATCATGCTTCTCAAATCAATCCAGCCAAAAACAAAAGTGAGAATAATAGGCATAGGAATCAGGAAGATGCAAGGATATGGTGGCATAAGCAAAGAAATAAGAGACAAGCTGCCTCAAATAAAGAAGAAAGTCGCAGCAAAAATAAGGGAGTTTTCATAATGTGCTATGCAATACCAGGAAAAATAATATCAATAAAAGGAGAGACTGCTGTAGTAGACTACGATGGTATCAGGAAGAATGCAAATATCACACTTGTCAATGCCAAAAAAGGAGATTATGTACTTGTGCACGCAGGATTTGCAATACAGGCAGTAAACAAAGCAAAGGCCAGAGATTCTCTAAAACTAACGAGACAGGCGCTCAAATGGAAAGGCAGCTCAAACAAATAGAAGAAGCAGCAGGCTATATTAAAAGACAAGTAACCCTCATGGAAGTATGCGGAGGACACACAAACGTCATAGTCAAGTATGGACTAAGAGAGCTGCTACCGAAAAATATCAAACTTGTCTCAGGACCAGGATGCCCAGTATGTGTTACTCCACAACACGACATAGACTCTGTTATGCAGCTGGCGCTTTCAGGAGTTGCTATTGCAACATATGGTGATATGCTAAGAGTGCCAGGAAGCAACAAAAGCCTTGAAGAGGCAAGAGCCTCAGGAGCAAAAGTATTCGAGGTCTATTCAGCAACAGAAGTACTCAAGATGCAACAGGAATATCCTGAAATAGTGTTCTTTGGAATAGGATTTGAGACAACAGCTCCGATGACAGCATACCTTCTTAGCCATGGAGTGACTGTATACAGCAGCCACAGGCTAATACCACCAGCACTAAAACTGATATCAAAAAGCAGGATTGACGGGTTCATCAACCCAGGACACGTAAGCACAATCATTGGAACAAAACCCTATAAGAGCATAGCCAAGCCGCAGGCAATAGCAGGCTTCACAAAAGAAGGAGTTCTTAAGGCAATACTATGCCTGCTGCAACTCATAAAAGAGAATAGCAACAAATGCGTCAACTGCTATCCTGAAGCAGTAAGAGAAGAAGGCAACAAAAAAGCACAGCAGCAAATCGCAAGGCACTTCAACATAACAGACAGCGAATGGAGGGGCATCGGAACAATAGCAAAATCAGGGCTTGAGCCAAAAAAACACGATGCAAAAAAGAAATACATAAAATTGCTGGAAAAGATCAAGACAAAAAAGACAAACTGCAGGTGCGGAGAGGTGCTAATTGGAAAAATCGAGCCGCAACAATGCAGACTTTATGGCATAACATGCAAACCTGAGCATCCACAGGGAGCATGCATGGTATCAGAGGAAGGGGCATGCGCAATACACTACAGGCACGGAAAATAAGCCTTGCAAGCGGAAGCGGGGGCAAGGAGATGCAGGAACTAATCCAAAGCCTAGGCATAAACTACAGAGGCAAGTGGAAGGAATGCGACAACGACTCAGCAGCGCTCGACATTGGAAAACAGAAAATTGTCTTCACAACAGACTCATTTGTCGTTGACCCAATATTTTTTCCAGGAGGAGACATCGGAAAGATTGCAGTGTGCGGCACAATAAACGACCTCTGCGTTGTGGGAGCAACACCTTTGGGATTATCCCTTGCGCTAGTAATAGAAGAAGGATTTGGCTACGACCAACTTGAGAAGATAATGAATTCCATAAGAAGGATGTCAACAGAAACACAAGTCCCGATAGTCACAGGAGACACAAAGGTTGTTCCAAAAGGAAAGCTTGACAAGATAATGATAAACACAAGCGGGGTGGGGATATCAAAAAAAATCCTGATAGAAAAGCCAAATCCAGGAGACAAGATTATAGTATCTGGAGGAATAGGAGAGCATGCAGCAGCAGTGCTGTCAAAAAGATTTGAATATAAGACAGACATAAGAAGTGACGCAAAACCGATAAAGGATGAGATGAACAAGCTAATAAACCTCATCAAGCTCGCAAAAGACCCTACAAGAGGAGGCTTAGCAGCAAGCCTAAACGAGATATGCCAAAAAAACAAGACGGGAATGATAATATACGAGAACTCAGTACCGATAAAAAAACAGGTAAGGGCTATTGCAGAAATTCTAGGAATAGACACATACCAGATGGCAAGCGAGGGAAGATTTGTATGCATAGCAAAGCCTGAAAATGAGAAAAAAGTCCTGATAATACTGAGAAGATACAACAGAATGGCTGCAACAGTTGGAACAGTGACAAAAGGAGATAAGGTAATAGTGCAGACTGAGCTTGGAAAAAGAATAATGCCAATGCCAACAGGAAGAATAGTTGCGAGGATATGCTAAATGCACGAAATTGGAATAACACGAAAGATAATGGAAGACGCACAAGAGGAATGCGAGAAAAGGAATATGAATCCAACACAGATAACTGTGGAAGTTGGCATCTTCTCAGGACACGACGCAGAAGAGATAGA
>JBDRIZ010000026.1:0-6398 GCA_043815525.1 Candidatus Woesearchaeota archaeon | reverse complement strand
CTTTCAGTTGAGAGGAATCACTCTGTCGTTGTCTCTGCGCCGACAGGCTCAGGAAAGACTCTTATTGCAGACTACATTATTGACAAAGATATCAGGCAGCAGAAAAGGGTTGTCTACACCTCGCCCATAAAGGCTTTGTCCAACCAGAAATTCTCAGACTTCTGCAAAAGTTATGGTGAGGAAAATGTGGGGCTTGTGACTGGAGACCTTGTGATAAGGCCTGATGCGCTTGTTGTTGTGATGACAACTGAGGTGTATCGCAACATGGCTATTGTCAGAGACCCCCGGCTGATTGATGTCTCGTATTGCGTAATGGACGAGATCCACTATGTCTCTGATGAGGAGCGCGGCCACATCTGGGAGGAGTCGATAATCTTCAGCCCAAGCCAGGTGAGATTCCTTTTCCTCTCAGCCACCATCCCTAATGCTGGCCAGTTCGCATCTTGGGTTGAAAAGACCAAGTCTCACAAGGTGGATGTCGTGTTCCACGACAAGAGGCCTGTGCCCCTGAAAGTGCTTTTTTTTGATTCTGATCTTGGCATTGCTTCCCTTGGTAAGATTGCGAAGAGAAAGGAGCTTGACTCTTTTCCTGAATATAAGGATGTCTTTCGCAAGAGACCAAGGTTTCTCCCAAGGATCAGGGCTCCAAGCTTCCTTGATGTTATTCCAGAGCTGAATAGGCAGGACATTCTTCCTTGCATATATTTTGTTCTCTCCCGCCAGAAGACCCAGGATTATGCTGCAAGAATCAAGGATAGTATGCTGTCTCAGGAGGAAAAGTCTAAGGTGTCCACTCTCCTGGCAGGTGAGTTTTCTGCTCTTTCTCCTTCTGTTGTCCAGCTTAGGAGTTCAGTCCTGCTCAGGCAGTGCCTGCTCAAGGGCGTAGCATTTCACCATGCAGGCCTTCTTCCAGACTTAAAGCGGATTGTTGAGAAGATGTTTTCTCTTGGCTTAATCAAGGTTCTTTTTGCAACCGAAACTTTTGCTGTTGGTGTCAACATGCCAGCAAGGACTGTGTGCTTTGACAGCCTGCGCAAGTTTACTGGCGTTCAATTCCGCTATCTTAATAGTAAGGAGTTTTTCCAGATTGCTGGCCGTGCCGGAAGAAGGGGGATGGATAGCATCGGCTACTGTGTGTGCCTTGTGAACAGGCAGCTTGATGACCTCAAAATTGTGCGCAGCATAACATCAAAGGATGTGATGCCAATCCGATCGCAGTTCAGGCTTTCCCCAAATTCTGTGCTGAACATACTAAACCAGCATTCTGAGGAGGAGATTGACAGGATTCTTGAGATGAACTTTCATGTCTTCCAAATGGGTAGCAAGGCCATGGTTAAGGCAAGGTTCAACAGCCTTGTGAGGCGGCTTGAAAACCTTGGTTATCTCAAGGGCCGCAAGCTTACTGATTTGGGTATTTTCACTACCCACATATTCTCCGATGAGCTCGAGATCAGCCAGCTTTTCTGCACTCCAAGTTTCGATTTTGACGAGTATTCTATCCTGCTTGTTCTCGGTAGCTTGGTCTTTGAGGAGCGAAAGGACACAAGTTTCAAAATGACCTATCCCTCGAAAAGTGTCTCTAGTCTTTCCCAGAAGTTGCGCTTGCACCCTTTCCTAAAGAAATGCGCCTGGATTGACAATCTTGAAAAAGTCACTGCCCTAATCTATCCTTGTTTTGAGCAAAAGAAGTTTGATTTTATTTTCAAAAACACAAACATGCCTGAAGGTGATGTCATCAAGTTTTTCTTGAATATCATGACCAAGCTTGAGCAGGTTGGCAGGGCTTCGGATTTGCATCTTCGCCAGCTCGTGAACAACTGCAAGCACATCATTAGGAATTCCCTCGAGGGAATAAATCTTTTCTAACGTATAAGTGTCATTACATGCACAATTATGAACACCACGTAAACTGCTACCATCCCAATGCCCATTGTCCAGGTCAATTCTTTTTTCTTCAGGCACCAAAGTGAGAATAGTATTGCAAGCATCATGAATGCAGCTACGCTATAGAATTGGAAATAGTCAAGGTCCACAGGCCTTATCAGCGCTGCAAGACCAAGCACAAGCGTGCTGTTGCAGAGAACACTTCCAAATATGTCTCCGAATGCTATCGGAGCTGACTCGTGCCTGCTTACAGCCTTTATCTCTATTATGAACTCCGGGCTTGTGGTGGCTAGGCCGAGTATTAGTGCTCCGAAGAGGTAGCTTGGAAAATTAAGCAATCCTGATAATTTTGTGCTTGATAGTACAAGCAGCTGTACTCCAAACATAAGTACTGCAAGGCTGACTCCAAAAATGAGTGTCTCTCTTCCGACAAAGAGTGGTGATATTGTCTTTTTTAGGTCCTGCAATTTGAATTCCTTGATTATGTGGTAGAGGTAGTAAAGTATGAATCCAAGGATAAGAAGTACTCCATCTATCCTGTCAAACCTTCCGTCAATAGCCAGGAGTAATGGCAAAATCACTATTGCCAGTATCTTCCAAGGCACTATGTGAAGCTCCTTGCCTGTCATCTTTAGTTTTCTGGCAAAGAAGAGCGTTATTCCGATGACAAGCGTCACATCCACTATTGTTGCTCCCATTGCGTCTCCGATTACCAGCTGAGGGTTTCCTTCGATGCTTGATATTATGCTTGTGAATATCTCGGGCAGGCTTGTCCCAATTGACACTATGAACAGTCCGATGAAGTAATATGTTATTTTGGTTTCCTCAGCAAATCTAATTATTGACTTGAGTGCGTTTTCCGCTGATCGTATGATTAGAACAAGGCTCAGCAATCCAACTGCGCTCCAGAAGATTATCTCCCCGGTCATCGATTATCGCTCTGTTGCTGTGTTTTTAAACTTTATCAAAAAAGTATTTATAGTCAATGGTCTGCTGTGTGCCCATGGCCCTCGGTTCCAAGCAGCTCTTTATTCTCTTTTCCCTGGGGCAGTACTATCTTGAAGCAAACAAGAGGTTAAAAGGCCTTCCTCTGCAGATTGTGATATCAAAGAAGGTTTTTATCGACATTATGAAGCAGGCGCATATTGCTGAAAAGAAGGAGCGCGCCCTCTATCGGAACCTTGAGGTGCTTGAGGACAAGAAGTATGTCTCGTATGAAAACCACTGCCTCAAGCTTACCCGCAGGGGTCAAAGCCTTTTTTCCAAGCTGGACATGAAGTATAGTTCCTACATGAATTTGGCGAAGGTTTTATCGAACACTGATGTCACAAAGTACACAAAGAAAGCCCAGACTGTTTTCAAGTAGGATTGGACCTCTTGACTTACGGTTTCTGAAATTCGGCGCAGCTGCAGGAAAATTGGCAGTCAAAGGTCTGGAGCTGCTGATTCCGCGGTTCAGGGACAAAAACCAGAATCTGGACTGTCAAGGAACGTATCTTGGCAATTTCAGTATTTCCAATGCTGAGAGATTCAAGCGCCAATTCAAGACAGGCCTTGCGATCAGCATATCCTTGGTTTTCTGGGTGTATCTATCCAGGCATTTTTTCTTTTCAACCCGTTTTCTTTGAGATCACAGGTTTGGCTGGCAAAGTTTGCTTCACTATTGTTCATGCTCCTGCTTATCCTTTCTCTCTGGGTTTCTTATAAGGTGAGTCGAGAATAGCCTATTGCCTGCAAGCAGTCTTCAAATAGCAAACTTTTTTAATACGTTCCAGGTTTTTTTCTTGCTTGATAGCCCTGTGGTGTAGTGGTCAATCGAAAACTGCCTCGCAGTTTTTCGACCAAGCATACTAGGCTCTGGACCTGGCGACGGCGGTTCGAACAGCGTCAAACTACCCTGGGAAGTTAAGTCCGCCTGTGGTGGACAGAACCCTGATGGGTAACGCTTCGAAAGTCCGCCCAGGGCTATGAGTGAAACGAATAGATTTGGGTGCTGCGAAAACCATCAGGTTTGAGTTTGCGCCCAGGCTATTTTTTACTTAAGAAAATCTTCTTTTTTCAATCTTGCCTGCCTGATTATTTCGAGAAGAGTGCCTTTGTCGATTTCGTTGTGATTTGGTACCACTACTGCTTTCTTGCCTGCTGGAGTTTGCTTTGTGAGGATTATGTGGCTTCCTTTCTGCCTGGCAATCCTAAAACCTGCTTGTCCAAGAACTCTTATGACTTCCTTGCCAGAAAGCCTAGGCAGCTTTTGCATTTTGTGGCACTTCAAAACGAGCAACAATTGCTTCCTTGCCCTGGAATCCTTCCGGCAGCCCCATCTCTTCAATGAACAGTTCGACTGCTTCTCTGAGGTTTGCCAAAGCCTCCTCTATGGTCTTGCCCTGGCTCACGACATCCACTTCTGTGCACAGCGCCACGTATTGTTTCTCCCCTTTTCTTATGATAGCGGTAAACTCCATGTTGCAGTTTAGGGGCCAAACCAACTATATAAATGTTGTCGCAGCAACAGGGTGGTGTTCATGGCGACTGCGGTTCGAAACAGCGCAGATGCGCGTTGGAGGCATCAGGTACCTTTGGTACTGTTTCGGTTCGCGAAACAAAAGCGTTACGAAAGTCCGCCCGGGGCTATATACCATTTTGACGTGAATCAGGGCTAGATTTCCTGAATACCTTTTTGTTCTTTCAATCATCAGAATTCATTCGATTGTAGCTGACTAAATTAAAGTCATGACTCTTGAAGAATCCATCGAGCAATTCCAACCTCTTAACGTCCTCCTCGCGCTGCCTGTTTAGGCTTGACTTGCAGTCTGGGTCATATCTTCCCGGATGGAAGAAAATCTCTGCCATCTCATCATCAGTAAGAGATTTCAACCAGTGCATGACCTCTGGAAGGGGATTATACGTCCCATCAAATGCCTGTTTTTTTGTCATCAATGGCTTCACCCCAACAATGCCCTCGTTCCTGCAAGGAATCTTGCGCTCATGGCAGAAATTCATTACATAAGGATAGCCATCAATGAGATATGTAGATTTATGGAGATCAAGGTGGCTTGGAATGCCACTGAATATGGATTTGTACACCGCAAATTGTCTCTCGATTTCTCTCCTGAAGTTCTTGTCAGATGTAAACTCGACATGCAAGCCTATGCTCAAGTCATGCGTCTTTGCAAGGTCCAGAATATTTTCGATATGGCTGCGCTCGGCTTGATCTATCCTATCAATCATTACTGTTGTGGATGTTATTAGGCCTTTACCTATTAAACGGATAATCTCCTCGTTGAAGACCCGACTATATCCAAAGTCGTCTGCGTTGATTATAAGATATTTCATGAAGGAAGATAATAACAATTTATTTATTAAGATATGTGTGAAAATTTCGAGCTGCGCCTATCGTATTATTATTTATTGAATATCATTATTCTTATTTAGGCAAAGGTTTATATATTTGTTATAATTATTATATTATATATAGCTGTTATAAAGGTGATAAAATGAGCACTACGATTGCAATCTCGCCGGAAACACGGGACCAGCTCAAGGAGTTCGGAGATAAAGGAGAGACTTATGATGATATAGTCACAAGACTCCTACGAAGCGCAAAAGACAGGCAAATACATGATTTATTGATGGACACCACCAATTGTTTAACAATTGACGAAGCCAGAGTCAGACTAAAGAGATAGAATGGCTGAGGTATTTTTTTCTGAGTCCTTCACACGGGAGTTGAAGAAGAAATTCAGTGAAAAAGAAGGGAATACAATCTTGGATTTACTAGAAACACTAAGGGACAATCCAAAAAAAGGCAAAGAAATCGGAGAGGTGGGTGGAGTTATCATTAAAGAGCTAAAATATAAGAAATTCCGCCTCTATTTCATCACGGATGGCTACAAGGTAAAGTTTCTAAAGGCTGAGGAGCTAAAAGACCTAATAATCAAAGTTGTTAGAATGTCTGAAAAGAAAGACCAAAACAAAGTTATAGAAGAGATAAAGCATATCTTAAGAAGCCTAGGAGAAGAAGGATTCTAATAAGTTAGCAACCTAGGTTCGAATCCGCCCGGGGCTGTTTTCACTTCAAACCTGCTGAAAGCTACTGTATAGATTTATATATTATCTGTTGCAGCTATTCTACAGGTGATATTTATGAGATTGATAGTTGCTTTGTTGTGCATGTTCTTGCTTGGCTGTGCGAACCAGACTCCTGACACTCAGCTTGCCAATCCTGCCTCTGTTTACTGCGAGGAGCAGGGAAACACTCTGGAGATGGTGCAGACTCCCGATGGCACTCAAGGCATTTGCATCCTGAATGATAGCACCCGCTGCGACGAGTGGGAATATTATCGCGGGGAATGTCCCAAGGTTTGTGCTCCATGTCCTATGTTTAGCCCTCCTGCTCCAGATTTCTGCAAGGATGGCAGGATTGTTGCTGGAGAAATTGACGACTGTGGTTGCCAGATGCCTCCAAATTGCGAGCCTGTGGCATGCATATTGGATGCAAAGGTCTGCCCTGATGG
>JBDRIZ010000025.1:0-15595 GCA_043815525.1 Candidatus Woesearchaeota archaeon | reverse complement strand
GACTGGATAAGCCCTTTTCCGAACTTTGTCTCGATTCTTGCAAGGTCTCCTTCGTCTCTTGTCTTCATCTGTATCTCTGTGTTGATGTTTGCCTTGATTTGTCCTACAAAGTCTGCAAGCACTTGTGATATGAGCATTACGCCAACCCCCCACTTTCTGAATTCCCTGCATGCCCTCTCTATCTGTATGAATCCTTCTCCTGAGCCGCCGAATTTTGGCAGCAGCCTGTGGACCTCGTCGTATACTATCATGAGCTTAAGTTCTCGTGCCTCCGCAAGGTTGAGGTGGAACACTTCCCTTACTGTGTTTGCGACAAATATGTCTATGTCTTTTGGATCAAGCTTGTTGAGTGTGAATACCTGTATGCTTCCTGGGATCATGTATTTTCGCAGGTTGATTATCTCGTATGGATTCTCTACATACCTTAAGTTTCCCGGGAATGCCTTTGCATCTCTTTTCTTCAGCCCGTGCCTAGGGTAGAAGCTTAGCATCTTCTTGTCAGTGCATTTTCTGAGGTATCCTGACCATTGAGCTGTTGGGTCGAAGACAACGACAGCAATGCCTTTCATCAGGCACTCTTCTATTATGACCTGTGCTGAGATTGTCTTGCCGCCTCCTGTTGATCCTGCCACTATTGAATGCACTGTCAGGTTGTCCATGTCAAAGTATGTTTTTTTTTCTGTCTCTGCGATTTTTCCAATGTATATCGATCTGGCGCCTGGTTGGGGCAACAGGTTGTAGTCCACTTTGACGTGGAATCTCTTCTGTCTCTCTATTCCCTTTCGTATCAGCCACGTGGCAAGGAGAATTGCTGCAAGCGCAAGTATTCCTAAGAGAAACTGCCACAGTGGCATCATGCCAAATACCATTTGTTTGTAGAACGGCGTGACTATGCTGAATATTGCTGTTCCGGTTGTGACAAGTTCCCCGTAGTATGCGTCCACCTGTATTATGTACTCCCCAACTGTTAAGTTGCCTGGAATAATGTAGTTCTTTAGAAGTGTGTAGCTTGTCTTGAGATGCACCTTGTCTTCTTCAGAATGGAGGATTCTTGTGTTATTAATGTCCTTTATCCAGTACTTCAGGTATATGTCGAATTCCTGGTCGCTGAGCAGGTTTTTTAGGTCTACCTTGTATCTTAGGTTATGCCCTGGATTCACCCTTGTGTCTGTTGGCTGCACATCCACAAGCAGCGCTTCGACTGGCAGTTTGTCCTCTGCCACAATTCGCAGCTTGATTGGTATTGTCATGTTTATGTCGCCGCTTACTGAGAGGTTTCCAATGTAGGTGCCTGTGTCTTGGTTGCCAAAGAAAGTGATGCTCAGGTTTGCCTCTTTCTTTGGCTGCACAATCATTCTGGTGGTATCCAGCCTAATGCTTGGACTTACATTGCCTGTCACTTTAAGTGTGAGGCTGATATGCTCATCCTTGAAGTTATACAGTTTGACCATCTCTTCGACATAGCTGCCTATTCTCAGCATTTTGCCAAGCTGTGTGGTTGACACCCAAAGGTCTATTCCCTCGAATACTTTTGGTGACTCAAGATAAGGAGCTATATCTGTCTTGAATGAGATCCCTGGACCTATTCCAGGCCCAATCCCAGCAGCGACATCCTGGCCTGGCCCTATTCCTGGTCCTACTCCTGTGTTGCTGTATGTGAATTCTGCTGATTGTTCCATTGAGATGTTGTGTTCAATGCCGTCATTCAGCGTGACGTTTATTATGGCAACGTAGTTTTTGTAGCCTGGCTTTGCAGCTGCCAGGATTTGCTCTCCTGTCAAGACCGTGAAGTTGTAGAACCCTCTGCTGCTTGAAATTGTGCTGTTGTCTCCTGCCATTATAATGGCGCTCTCCAGGTAGTCTCCTGTGGAGTTGTCAGTAACCCATCCATACGCATATCCCTTGCCTCCTGTCAGTCCCATGCTCAAGCCTGCAGGGCAGTCATCATAAGGGTCTGCGAAGAAGTAGTACCTTGGGGTTGTGCTGTTTTGTACAGGCACTATCATCTGGTAGTTTGTGATAAGCTCGTTAAATCCTTCCTCAAAGCTGGCAATCTTTGTTACCATGATGATATTGCCTATTCCGTCTTTTAGTACTCCCAGGTTAAATGAAGTGCTGTTGGCAACCCCTGCCTGCCTTGTGTATGTGCCTGGGATATTGTTTATTGTCCTGGCTCCAAGCTGTATGGATATGTTCTGGGTGAAGGTGTTTTTTGCTGAGGTGAATTCTGTGCGGTTGATGCCCAGATATATGTCTATATCCTCGTGGGTGGCGGCAACTACTGTGCTCCACTGTGGGTATTTTGTTGTGCTTGCATAGACCTCATGGTCGATGTCTGGCTCAAGGCACTTGAACAATAGGTGTATTGAAGTGATGTCTGCTCCTGTTGCTGTTGCAGATTGCTGGCCTGTGTATTCTGGGACCATCAGCGATATTCCGTAGAACCCGTGCCACATCAATGCAGGATATTTTATGAGTAGGCTCAGTTCTGTTACTGTGCCTGCTTCAGTTACTACAGGTACAAAACCGATGAATTTTCTTACAAGGACAAGGGCGACTGCTGCAAGTATAACCAAAACCAGTGCTGTCAATTGGTGTTTGGCCTTTAGTTTAGCTTTTCTCATTTAGCATCCTGTGGAGCGCAATGCATTTTGCTGCTGCCTGTTTCTTGTGGTGTTGTGGGAGTTCAGAGTATATCCTGCAAAGTTGCGTGTATGATTCTCTTGCCTTCTCTGTTTGGCCTTGCTTTTGGTGTTGCTCAGTTGTGCCTGCGAGTCTGTTGAGTTCTGCGCGCAGGATCATGTGGTATGTGTTCAGCATGGATTCTTTTGTCCTTTGTTTGTGTCTTTGCCCTAGCGTTTTGTAGTGTTCTCTCATCTTGTTGTACTCTTGTGTGGCTGACTGGATGTCTTTTTTTTGCAGGTGTTTTTCTGCGCTATGCATGTGTTTGTGAACCTGTCTTGTGCTTCCAATAAGTCTGATTGTGCAATTTACTTCTTTCCAGAAATATGCAAGCCCGCTTGTTAGTATTATAATGCAGGCTATTATCAATAGGTATGCTGCGCTGCTTTTTTTGAGTTTTGCCCATCCGATTGCTGAACCGCTTATCTTGTTTTCTGCCGCAGGATTTTCTTTTGGCACGACTATTGTTATTGTCTTCTCAGCTTCATCTTGGCGTATGTGCTTTTCGACTCTGTAGCTTATTGTGTTGCTGCTCGGGAATTCTATTATCGGGTCGTCCTGCAGTATCTTATGCTCTCCACTTATCTGCAGTAAGGATGCGCTCTCTGCCAGATCTTTTGGTATGACTTCAACGATGGTAAAGTCTGAGAGGTTTGCCTTCATGATTTCAATGTTTTTTGTAACAATTGTTACTGTCTTTGGCTGTCCTGCCATGTATTCGATTTCTGCTGTGGCTACTTTTGTGCTCACTGTGACTTTGCTTTGTATCAGGCTAAGCTCCTTGATGTTTTCGAATTTGCCAGAAATGTCTGTGTCTTTTGCTAGAATTGCAGCTTGCATAAGATCTTCACTGGATGTGTATTTGACATAGCTTGCAGAGCTTATGATCCTGACTCTTGTGATTATTGCCTCTTTCTCTGCCTCCAGCTTTTGCAGCAGGTCTTCTGCTATTGATGCTCTTTCAGTCTCGTTTACCCTTCTGTATCTGACATTGAAAATGTCCCTGTTCAGGTTCTGCAGCCTCTTCTTTGATTCCTGCAACTGGCTTTCAATTTCCATAATCCTTATTGCTTCCTGCTCGTCTGCTCCAAGCCTCGAAAAGCCGTCGAGCAGTGCGTCAATTTCTTTTACCAGCTGCAAGGCTTCCGAATCTGTGCTTTCCGCCTCCCGTTCTATTGGAGTCTGGCCTGTTTCCTGTGCTCCTTCTATGCTGATACTCCGCTTTTCGCTGAATCTGGCATTGTCGCTCTCGTCTTCGCACCTGACTTTCCACCAGTAGGTTCCAGGTGTCAGGTTTGAGAGCGTGTAGCTGCGCTCGCTGTTGCTAGAAATCAATTCGTATGTGGCTTCTCTGCTCCACCAGTTGTCATCGTAACTGATGTATATCTCGCAATTCATGAGCGAATCATCTGTTGCCCTGAATCTTAGCTTTGCAGTCTCTAATTGCTGCCCGTCTGCTGGCTCAATCAGGGTCACTTGCGGTGCGTCGCTGTCTCTTGGGCTCAGCTCAATCTTTTTTGTGATATTTCCGTGGACTTCCAGGCTTTCTTCGTGTGTTGTGTAGCCACTCCTCCTTATCTCAAGTGTGTAGCTGCCTTCACGTATTCCTGTGAACAAGGCTTTTCCGTTTTCATCGCTGTCCCTTTCCCTGTTGTCAAGTCTGACTCTTGAGTTTTTTATGGGGCCAGAGTTGTTTCTGACTTCAATCTCCACTTTGTATATGTCTCTTATTTGGATGACCTTTCCTGTGGACCACTTGTTGTGTTCTGCATCGCTGATATTGAGCTGTATATTGTATGTGCCTGCGCTTTGGTAGTTGTGGCTGGCTGTGCTTCCTATGGCTTTTTGTCCGTACCCAAAAGACCATTCATAATAGAGCTGGCCACTCCCACCCTGGCCTGAGGCAGTCATTGTGACTGTCTCTCCTTTGTCAGCTGCTTGTTGGCAGTTGATTGTTCCAAACAGCGTGTTCAGCACCTCGAAACTCTTGCTTTTGGTTGTCACATTGTTGTCATACTCAATTAGTGCTTCTATGTTATACAGTCCTGCTCTTTTTGTGTAAGGCGCCTGCAGTTTGGCAGGAAATGGCGGCTTTACTGAGTGGATTGAGTTGTGGTCACTGCCTGGAGTGGTTATTGTCACATATGCTGTTTTGTTGACTGACGCATAGACTGTTAGAATAACATTGTCGCCAAGGTTATAGGTGCTCCTTTCAGATGTTATGCTAAAGAGAAGAACATCAGGCGTTAGCTCATTGCAGTCATCATCTATTCCGTTACCTAGTATCTCCGTATTGCCAGGATTTCTGCGGCTATCGCTGTCATCGCAGTCTACAATTTGTGTGCCGCAGCTCGAATAGCTGTCGTTGTCCCTGTCAAACCCTTCGTCTGTTTCCCCATTGCAATTGTCATCGATGCCATTGCAGATTTCAAGTGTGCCTGGGCTCTGCATTGGATTTGTGTCATTGCAGTCCTCTGATATTGTGTAGCCATCTGAATCATTGTCATCGGATTGGTTTATTGTTGCGTTGGATATTATGGATATATTTGACTCTGCTTCAAGGGTTTGGTTGCCTGTGGTATCAGTTGATTGGCTGCTGCCAACTAAAATGAGTAACACGCATGAGGCCATAATTATGTGCATCAGGTGCTTCATTGCTTTAACCTCTGCAACAGTCTTTCCAGCTCTGTGACTAACTGGTCTTTAGTCAGCAGTCCAAATTCTGTTGAAGCAGACGATCTTTTTCGTATCACTGCTCTGACTAGCTCGCTTACATCCTTGAAATGCTGCTCAATAGAGATAGTCCTGAGTTGCTCAACGATTTCTGCAGGTATCCTTATGCTTACAATCCTGTCTGTCAACGCTTCACACCGTGTATATAATCTCGAAGCATATCCCTGACTGCTTCAGAACGGCTGGAGTATATTCCCTTCTGCACCTCACTGTCAAGCCAGTTTATTGCCTCTTCGCTGAGCCTCACATTCAGAATTACAATCTCCGTTTCGTGTGTTTTTTTCACTGTAATTTGTTCAAATGTGTGATATTTGTATTACATATGTAATATTTTTGCTGTTTTATTTAAATACTTTTCGTTTTTTTATAAGCATTACAGCTATAATGCAGTCATCACCAAGGCATTTCCAACCATTCATTTGCAGCGTGATGATCATGCCTGGCTGTACATTCACTCACAAGTCTTTGACCACTGCAGTCTGCCTTGGATTAAAAAAATCAGTTGCCACTGCAAGTCAGTCCGGAATAATTGTCCTGTCAATCTGACGGCTGCTGTTAAGTGCGTAATAATTGGATGACCTCTAAAATTAGTAGGGAGTATGTAACCTACTATGACATTTTTGTGTCTTCGACTAATTTCTCGAAAGTTTTAAATATCCGCCATCCGGATTTAATTCAATGGGGGCATGGTTTTTAAGAGCGCTTGACAAACCAAAAGAGTTGCATTTTCAAAAGGTTCTGGCTGAGGCATACTCATGCCTGAACAATGATGACTTTGCAGCTGCAAAGGCCAAGTATGTAGATGCCCATCAAGTTCTGTCTCGTATGTCTGGCGCAAGGAGACAGGTCTTTACTTCCCAACTAAAGAGCCTGTATGACCAGCTGCACCTGTTGCACAAGAAGAATCTGTTGCAGGATTCTGCTGCAAAAACCGACAATGCTCTGGACAAGCTTAACCTTGATCTGTCCAGGATAGAGGAGAGCACGACGCGCATGTATGTTGATTTTCTTATGAAGGAAAAGCAGTATAACAGGCTGGTTTCAGAGGTTCAGAAGGAAAAGGCAGATCTTGAGGCTGCGCGTGCTGAGCTTGAAATTGAGTTGCATAACTTCAAAGCAGCTAGGCTGTGTGATACAAATCAGTCTGTAATCAGCCCAATGCAGAAATTTCATTCGTCGCTTGCAATTTTGGACAGTCATCTTAAGAATTGTGATATAAAAAGCGCGCTCATCCAATATTCTGAAATCAGGGCAGTCTATAGCGACCTTGGCCCGGATGAAAAAGCAAAGGCATTTGATCTTTTGCTTCCAAGAATCAGGAATCTTTCTCCAGAGGTGATTTCAGAACTTGGGTTTTGATTTGAGCTTTACAGGCTTGTTTAGCTCCTGGACCCACATGTTGCCGATTTTTTGCATCTCCTTGCTGAACCTGTCAGATAGCCTGTAAGTCTTCTTGTAAAGGTCGTAATATATCAGCCCCATGCTCTTCATAGGAGTCAGTATCCTGTCATAAAACTGCCTCTTGTTATATGAAAGCTTGACTTTTTTCCCTGCATATTCAGGTTCGTCAATCTCTGCGACAAGTTTTCCATCATGCAGTTGGGTGGCAATCTCGCTCATCTCTGACTTTGTGATCTCCCCTCCCTTCTCCTTCATCATGCGGATGAGTAGTTCGCCGACAATCTTCTGCTGTTTGGTTGCGAATATAATCTCAAAGATGTCATCAGAAAGATTAAATATGTCAAACAAGATTACCATTTTAAGTCCCCCAGTTTACTGATACTCTACCCTGATATATAAATGTTGCTCTTTGTGTCAGGATTCTTGTATTGATTCTACTGATATATTTAATAGCATAGTGTTTTGGCTGACACCAAATTTCTAATCCAGTAATTCTTGGCAGGTTCGTCGATTTCCAACCATGGTGTAATACAAATGTCATACAAATATAATACAAAATTCATTTTTCCTGTCTTCTTCCTTGCCGAAATATTTCACTTTTTTCTGCAATAGTTTTAATAAGAAGCGTCTAATGCATTTTTTCTTATGGCCCCAGAGTTTTTTCCTTTCAATGCTGTGCGGCCTGTGCAAAAGGATTGCATGCAGCTGGTCAGGCGCTGCATTTCAGAAAAAAATCATCTTGTGATGCACGCTCCCACTGGCCTGGGCAAGACTGCTGCAACACTTGTTCCTGCTATTGAATACTCTTTGGAGAACTCAAAGACTGTCTTTTTCCTGACTAGCAGGAATACCCAACACTGCATTGCTGTTGAGACTGTCAACTTGGTTAAGCAAAAATCAGGGGAGCAATTCACTGCTGTGGATATCCTGGGCAGGCAGTGGATGTGCTGTTTTGAGAATGCTGCATTTTTTTCCTCTTCAGAGTTTTCAAACTTCTGCAAGAGCCTGCGGGAGCAGGGTGCGTGCACTTATTTTGAGAATGCCAGGGAATTCAAGCCGCAAGGCCTTGCATGCATGCATGCAGAGCAGCTAATCTCATTTTGTGCTGTAAGGGAACTGTGTCCTTTTGAGATAGCCTCCAAGCTTGCTGCAAAGGCAGCAGTCATTATTGCAGACTATCATTACTTGTTTCACCCTTCAATCAATAAGACCTTTCTTGCAAGGTCTAAAAAGAAGCTTGAGGATTGCATAATTATTGTTGATGAGGCTCATAATCTTCCTTCAAGAATCAGGAATACCCTGTCATCAAGGATTAGCACTATCAGCCTTGACCGTGCTTCAAGGGAGTCGCAGAGGTATGCTCCATCAGTTGAGCCTTACCTGCGTGCAGTCAAGACTGCTCTGCTTGGCCTGTCAGGCAATATTCGCGGTGAAAGCCTTGTTCAAAAAGACAGTCTTGTCAGGTCTGTTGGTAGCTCAGGGTTTTTTGAGGAAGTGTTGGAGGAGCTGTCTCTTGCAGGCGAGGCTATTCGGGAGAAGCAGCATTTGAGCTTTATTGCTAGGGTTGCTGACTTTCTTGAGACTTGGCAAGGTCCTGACCAGAGTTTTGTGCGTATCCTCGAATGCCTTGATTCCAGGGTTCAGCTTTCCTATCACTGCCTTGATCCAAGCGTTGCAGCTGGCTCTGTCATCAAAGATTCCCACTGCACTGTCATCATGTCAGGTACCCTAACTCCCACTTTTATGTACCGTGACCTGCTTGGGTTTCCGAAAAACACTCTCGAAGCCAGTTTCCAGAGCCCTTTTCCAAAGGAGAACCTTCTGGCAATGATAGTGCCTTCTGTTACCACCAAGTACAAGTCGAGGAACGAGGCTCAGTTTGAGAATATTGGCAGGGTTTGCTCTGACATCATTGGTCTTGTTCCTGGGAATCTTGCTATTTTTTTTCCAAGCTATATGCTTCTTGAGATGATCAGGCCTTATCTTCTGTCAGGAAAGCAACTATTTGTTGAATCCTCTTCCCAGACAAAAGCTGATCGAAGGAAGCTTATTGACTCATTTTGCGCTAACAGCAGCAAGGGCGGTGTCCTTCTTGGAGTCTCCACTGGCTCATTTGGCGAAGGTATTGACCTTCCTGGAGAGTTGCTAAATGCTGTGCTTGTGGTTGGGATGCCTTTTGCATCTCCTGATTTGGAGGCAAAGGAGCTTATTAAGTACTTTGACCAGAAGTTTGGGAAGGGCTGGGACTATGGTTACATCCTTCCAACAATCGCAAGAACCTTGCAGAACGCTGGCCGCTGCATCAGGAGCGAGACTGACAGGGGCGTTGTCGCATATTTGGACAGCCGCTACACCCAGTACCTGCGCTGCTTCCCCCCTGATGCTATGCCTAAGCTTTGTACAGACTACAAGAAAAGGATAGCTGAGTTTTTCTGCAAATAAATTGACTAACCTTTTAATATTTCAGTAGCTCTCCAGCTTAAATGGCAGGTATTGACATAAAAGATGTTCTTTGTGTTATTCTTGCAGGCGCAGGTAAGGACACGAGCAGTGTTAATGGCAGGAGCAAGTGTTTTGCGACGCTAAATTACCGTCAGATCTATGAGTACACTCTGGACTGCGCAAGGGATGTAGGTGCAAGAAATATTGTTGTAGCATGCAATAGCACAGATGCTGGTGATGTCCACAGGTACGACTCGAAGGTAGATCTGCTTGAATCAGAAAAAAGCATTATTCTGGCTGAGCGCTTGGTCCAAGCTCATGAATATGCAAAGAACATGCATCCTGGCTGCAGACTCCTTGTGCTCTATGCTGACCACTGCTTTCCAACGAAAAAAGGGCTTGAAGATGCGCTCAGCAGGGCAGACCTGGATGAGTCTGGTGTTGTTCTGCCAGTTGTGCCTTCCACATACCAGTCATCTTATAGAAAGTTTTACTCCCCAAAATTCTTTCATTGTCGTGAATATAAGTGGGCGCACACAGGCATAGTATTAGCTGAGCCTTCCAAGGTTAATCTGGCATGCCTTGATGATATCACTTCTGTTAGGAAGCCGTTCCAGCTTGGCTTGCTTAATACTATGGTTACCTTGCCGCGGATTGCTCTCATCGTGTCCCGTCGCCTGGGTCCTGAATACTTGTACCTACTTAAGGATGAGTCGCTTGCGTGTCTGTGCGACTTCCTTGACCTCCCAAGCGCTGCCAGCTCTTTTGCTCAGAAGATTCCTGTGGCTGTCTCCAAAGATGTGGGCACAAGGCTTTTCGCAACTCCAATCCAACTCTTGGCAACACCATATGGAGAACTTTCTTTGGAGGTGGATTTGGCGAAATACCTAGAACCCTTCGAGGCTAATTACCGTCGAATAAAAGAAAGGATTGCTGTAGAGCATGAGTTACTGGACAGGGTTGGCGCTTATTCTCACAAATTGAATTAAGTCAGCATGCGCGTATTCTGCAGTATTGGGTGATTCCCATCAATTTCCTTACTACTTTGCTGCTCGCGATATTTTGATGCACACAATAGTAGAGTATACAAATTACTATACCAAATTACAAAATAGTAATATTTATATATTAGTTGTGTTATACTAATTCCTATATGGGTTTATTAAGTCATTTTCACGAGGCTCCCTGAAAACACGCCCTTTCCACCCCAAAAACAAATTCTCTTTAGGGAGCCACCAACGATTCCAGCTGCAGCGCTGGGGATAAATATTTATTAGTGTGCTTCTTTTGGTTCTTCATGGCAGGTTACCTTCCATTTGTTCTCTTCACCTACTCAATATCCCACCTGTTGCAGAAGGATAAGGTGCTCTTCTATTATGCTCTAAAAGGCCGTGATGGCGAGCATGGTATGCTGGCAAACAAGGCGTTCATACAGGTGGGCAGGACTGTTGTGCTTGTCCCAAAAGCTGATGAATTGGAATTCTCAGAGTTTCTCTCGCACTGGAAGTGCAAATTTAATAAGAAGGACGTATTTCTCGACAAGAAGGAACTAGCTGGTGTTTAGCGTCTGATTTTCTGGTGCCTGTATCTCAAGCACTAGGTTTCCGAGGTCTTCAGCAGGTTCAGTATGCTCTCTTATCGGTTCTGGAGTCTGGTCCAGCAAAACCCAGGTTGTCAGACTCGCTATCAATACCACAGCTAGAATCATTAGTATTGCATGAATTGCTTTAACCATGCAAATCAGTTTTTCACATTAATTTATATTTTTTTCCGTCTTGTCAATGGCAAAATTTAATAATATGGTATGCCAACTGTCTTTTGATGGAGTGGTGGCTCTGCTTGTTGTTTGCCCTTGTGCTTCTTGCTGCGGTTTTCTTGCTGTTCTACAAATTCGTGTTTCTCAGGGATCCTGTGAGGTCAATTCCACCAGGCAGGAGTGTTGTTTCTCCTGCTGACGGCAAGGTAATCGAGGTCCTGAGCATAACCAGCGGAAGTGCTGGTGTTGTGAAGGGATTCAAGAACATCTCCCTGTCGTGTTCTGAAGTTGGCTACCCTTGCAGTCTCGTCTCGATATTCATGTCTCCCTTTGATGTGCATGTGAATAGGGCTCCATTTGATGGAAAGGTGGTTGGCATAAGCTACCGCAAGGGATCATTTCTTCCTGCAAACAGCCTGCAGGCCTTGCAGAATGAAAGGAATGAGGTGTTGCTGAACACTTCATATGGCAGAATTAAGGTTGTCCAGATTGCTGGATTCATTGCAAGGCGCATTGAATGCTGGGTGAAAAAAGGCGATGGTGTAACCAAGGGAGAGAAATTTGGCAGGATTAACCTGGGAAGCCAGGCTGTGCTCATACTGCCTAAAACCCTCAAAATCAGAGTCCACAAAGGCCAAAGTGTCAAGGCAGGAGAGACAGTTATCGCAGAGCCATGAGAATATACAAGTTTGTGAAGGTTGCGGATTTCTTCACTATCGGAAACCTTTGCTGTGGCGTCCTCTCTGTCCTGTTGGCATATAGGTTGCCTCATGCATCAGCTCTGCTGATACTTGCTGCTGCATTGTTTGATCATTTTGACGGCAAGGTTGCCAGGCTCTTGAAGCAGCAGAACGAATTCGGAAAACAGCTTGATTCGCTCGCAGATGTGGTGTCTTTTGGCGTGGCTCCTGCTGTGCTCTATTCTGCTCTTGCTTCCCAGTCTTGGATAGGCACTGTGCTGCTATTGACTTTTGTGACTTGCGGCATGCTCCGTCTGGCTCGTTATAACGTCTGCAAGAGGAAGGGTTTTGAGGGTGTGCCTATAACAGTGAACGGCCTGCTCTTTCCAGGACTATACCTCCTTTTCCTGTTTTTCCCAAAATCCCTTGCTTGTTGGCAGTTTGCGTTCGCCCTCATGTCTGTTCTCATGGTTTCAAGCATAAGGCTTAGAAGGTTGTTCTAGATGCTGCAGCTCGTTCTTCAGGCATTGTACTTTATGCTTCCTGCCTATATTGCTAACATGGCTCCTGTCTTCTTTCGCAAGGTTCCTGTGTTGAACTATCCTGTGGATTTCAATAAGGCTCTTGGCGGAAAGCCAATTCTTGGGAAGAACAAGACCTTCAGAGGCTTTGTTTTTGGCACAATGTTTGCTGTTTTGACTTGCTTTGTTCAATATCTGGTTAACTCAGAATACCTGACTCCCTCTGGTGTTGACTACAGCTACTGGCTTTTACTGGGATTCTTGCTTGGCTTTGGCGCGCTTTTTGGTGATGCTGTCAAGAGCTTTTTTAAGCGGCGCGTTGGTATCCCTCCTGGCAAGCCATTTATCCCTTTTGACCAGCTGGATTACTCTCTTGGCGCTTTGCTCTTTGTTTCGATGGTCTACCTCCCAATTTGGCAGTTGTCCTTGGCAGCAGTAGTTTCCAGCTTCTTCCTTCATATCATCGCAGTAAAATTTGCATTCTGTTCAGGGATCAGGAAGGAGAGGTGGTAATCTTAACTAACTTAAAGTATTATATACCAGTGCTTCATGATAGTGTAAATGAGTGTTACTTTGAGACTCGCTGCCTGTTTTTTTCTGTCCTTTATGTTCTGCTTGGTTTACGCTTTTGGCCAGACGCACTATTGTGACTCCTGTGCAGGATGCACTTCCCAGATCCAGTCCCAGCCAGCAGGAAGCACAATTTATCTCACAACAGACCTTGTGTCCGCAGCAACCTGCATTGACTTTGGTGGAAAGGACAGCGTAACGCTTGACTGTCAGGGGCACTCTGTCACTGGCTCATATTCTGGCAATTCGCAGAACCCTCCACCCTATACCTTTGGGATATACTTGAGCAATCTCAATTCTGGCTCCAACAACAATGTTGTGAAAAACTGCGTTGTCTCGAAATTCTATTATGGGTTGCGGATTTATGAGAGCGCTGGCAATGCAATCGAGAATGTGCAAGTATCAGGTAATTTCCAGAATGGTTTTGATGTTTACTACTCCTCTTCAAACAGCATAGTGGGTTGCAAGGCGGATCAGAACTCAAACAGGGGAATCTATATCTATAGGGGTGACTCAAACACTGTGCGAAACTCTGTTCTGGACCAAAACAACATCGGTTTCTCAGCAGAGTATGGCAGCCAGAACAGTTTGGATTCATGCCAACTCAGCCAGAACAGGATTGGTGTGCAGCTGGCGTATGCCAAGTCTAACACAGTCACTGGCAATCACGTTCTGAGCAGTGGTGAGATTGGCATTGGCCTCTACCATGATACGAGGGTTAGCAGCACTGATTTTTCAAGCTCCAACATCATATACAACAACCTCTTCAGAAACAACAATAACCTCTATTCTTCAAGCGAATTAAACCAGAACACATGGCATGTGCAGCCAAGCTGTTCTACGAAAAACGTGATGGGAGGTCCTATGCTTGCAGGTAATTTCTGGGGTAATCCCTCCAATACTGGATTTTCTGACAACTGCGCTGATTCTGACAGAAATGGGATTTGCGACTCAGGCATTTCATTGGCTCCAGGAAGTGCGGATGCAATGCCATTGTCTTCTGCTGCAGACAATATTCCCCCTACTGCTCCCACAGGCCTTTTTGCGACAGTTGTAAGCTCGAACCAGATAGACCTGTCATGGGCTCCAAGCAAGGACAACAGCTGCCTGGCAGGGTATAACATTTATAGGGACGGCTCCCAGATTGGCACAAGCACATCCACAACATACTCAGACCTTGGCGTCTCAGGCTCGCACACTTACAATGTTGCAGCTTATGACACCTTCGGCAACCTTGGCCCGCTCTCATCTTCTGACTCAACCAATCCTGGGCCACTAGACACAGAGCCGCCGGTCTCAGTCTTGAATCCATATACCTCTGATCCCACAAATGACATCACTCCCACGTATACTGGATCTGCTTCTGACACCCAGTCTTCAATCATTGCTGTCCAGTACAGGATTGATGCTGGCGCGTGGTCTGATGCTGCTGCGTCTGACGGCTCGTTCAACTCTTTAGCCGAAGGATTTGCCTTCACGTCAAGTCCACTCCAAGAAGGCCTGCACATCTTTGAGGTTCGGGGCCAGGACTCAAAGCAAAACATGCAGGCAACCTATACTTGGGACAGTCTGCGCATTGATACCACAGCCCCAAACACTCTGCTGAGCCAGCACTCCCCAGACCCTACTGCTGACACTACTCCAAGCTATTCAGGTTCTGCTTCTGATTCAGCATCAAACATCGTTGCTGTGCAGTACCGTGTTGACTCAGGTCCCTGGAATTTGGCTGTTCCCTCTGATGGAGGTTTTAATAGCAAGAATGAGGGCTTTGCCTTTACTCTGCCAGAGGTCGCTCTTGGCACACACACCATTGAGACCAGGGCAAAGGATGCTGCTGGAAATTTGGATGCCTCGTATGCCTCTGACACATTGACTGTCCTCGGAGATAAAAACACTTGTATTGCCGGTGATGCTGACTGCGATGGGGTGGTTACCATTTATGATCTGGTTCTTGTTGTCAGCAATTATGGCCAAGGTAATTTTGACCCTCTTGCAGACCTCGATGGTAACGGTGTTGTAGACACTATTGATGTGGTCTTGGTTGCGCAAAATTATGGCAAGATGCTCTAAGCAGAAATTCAGCTGGTGTCATCTGGCATTTCAACGCTGGTTACGCGCTCTTTTCCAGGGGAATTTCCTATTCCTCAAAAGTTTTATAACCTCGCCATAATTTTTCTTTAACAAATGGGCCCGTAGCTTAGCCTGGTGACTCTTCGTCGGGTTATTGGAGCGCTGGTCTTATATGTCCACGCTCTTGAGACAACCAGTGGTCCGGGGTTCGAATAACGGCATATCTCCGTTGCTAACAGAACCAGAAGGTTCTGTTGCACGCGAAAACCAATGGTTTTCGTTGTGACACGATGTGCCACCTTTGGTGGCGTCGCCTACGGCGACAAAATTGGAGTCGTATGTCATGTTGGTGCCGATCGAAAGTCCCCGCGGGCCCACTACTTTTCAAGTTTCTCGTAAAGTGCCACAAACACGTCTTTTGGGCACTGTATTCCTGCCTCAACAAGGGCCTTTGCCAGGCTGTACCCTTCCTGCTCGTATTCAGAATGTCTGACTGAAAGCATTTGCCTCAGTGTATAGTCGCAAAGATAACCCTCGTTCATGGCAAGCACTGCCCTTTTTCCTCGTATCCTTACCTGCCTTAGCCCAAAGTCAATCTGGACACCCTCTAGCCTGTGCTGTCGCAGTTCCCACTGGATAAGCTCTTGTAGCATCTCTTGATATGTCTTCTGGCTAAATTCATTTTCATTTGGGAAGTCTGACTCCTGTTTTTGGTATTTGTATACCCTTCCAAGATATGC